>CAZQDO010000222.1:0-9695 GCA_964592085.1 uncultured Anaerolineae bacterium
GATGCAGTGAGTCTGGGACCCTCGCTTGTATTCATACCGGATAACCGGGGCCGTCACAGTGACGCCAGGGCCGGGAGGTAGGAATCACAATGAGTGACTATCTGTATGGCTTCAAGCCGCCAAAGACGCTGTCTGAAATGACTTGGGAAGAGGCTCAGGAAGCCTTACAAGAGACCGATATGGTTCTCCTGCCCATCGGTTCTACAGAGCAGCACGGTCCCCATCTGCCTTTAGGCAATGATGCCCTTCAGGTGCGGGAGATGGCCCGTCGCATCTTGGTCAGATTAGAGGAGATGGGGATCAAAGCTGTAGCAGGCCCTTTGGTTCCCTTTGGGACGGCGTCTTACCACATGTCGTTCCCCGGCACCGTCCATCTCCAACCCTCCACCTTCCAAGCCCTGATGTGGGATGTGTGCCTTAGCCTCTATCGTCATGGCTTCCGCAGATTTGCCTTGCTGATGGGCCACGGAGGAAATCTGGCCAGTATGCAAGTGGTAGCCCAGCAGTTGGTGGATGAAATCGAGGGCATACAAACTCTGGTGCTCAACTGGTTACCGATGGTAGTCAAGCATTATGGTGAAATTCTCACCTCAAAGAAAACCGGCTCTTCGTCCTTTAGTGGACTACACCAATGTGATGCGATTCCAATGATGCCATGCAATCTACGAAAAACTGTGCAAAAGCCCTGAAAAATCTGCCTTTAACGGGCTCTCACGCGCTGTTCAAGCTCGCGAGACAACCTTTAGCCCACTAAAGGACGAAGACCCAGAAAACCGAGGGGCATGCGGGGGAAGGCGAGACCTCTCGGTTGTTGGCTGTCCATCCTGAGTTGGTAGAGATGACACGGGCACGGGTCTACTACTCGGAGAATGCCGCCCCCAAGCAGCGGATGATCCGCTGCTTGGGGGCGGCATTCTCAAGCCGACTTCTAGCTGGCGGGAGGTGGCCCCCTATGGCTCGGTAGGCGACCCTACTCTGGCCAAAGCGCAGACGGGAGAAAAGTACTGGGACCTTACAATCAACTGGATGGCAGAAGCCATTCGCCGAGAGTTCGCATGAAGGGCCCTGCGCAACAAAGCTTGACCCGGCAACTAACTGTGCCCCAATTAGCTTACTTAATCAATAATAATAGAGGAGGTTTGTTATGTCTAAAGCAGTGATGCGTATCGGCACAGCCGAAGCCGCACCCGGGACAAAGGCCAACGGTGTGGTGCATGTGGCCAACCGGCCCGATGGGTCTTCTATCTTTATCCCAGTTATGATCGTCAACGGAGCGATGGATGGCCCGGTTGTAGGCATGGACGGCTGCACTCACGGGAATGAGTATGAAGGCCCCGAGGCCATCCAGAGCCTGGTGGCTCAACTGGATCCCGTCAAGATGCGGGGGGCATTTGTCGGTGTGCCGGTTGTGAACATTCTGGCTTTTCAGGCCATGTCGCGAGTCACCCCCCACGACCCCCATAGCCACCCGGACCTGAATCGCAACTACCCCGGCCGACCCGATGGCGGGTTGACAGGGCGAATTGCCTATGCTCACCTTCACCAGATTGTGGCCAGCGTGGACGTTATTATCACCGTCCACGCTGGCAGCACCTCCATGCTGCCCCCAAAATTGATCTATCATGAAAGCGATGATGAGCTGGGGCGGAAGAGCCTGGAGATTGCCAAAGCCTTTGGCTGGGAGATCCTTTGGCGGAATGGTTCCTACCCTGGCACGCTTCACGGGGCTGCAGGGGAGCGGGGGATCGTCTGTATTGCGCCCGAGTTTGGGGGCACAGACCGCATGCCCCACCTGCGGGCGGAACGGACCGACCGCCTAATCTCCGGCGCTACCAATGTCATGAAGTATCTGGGTATGCTCGAAGGAGAGTTAAAGCTCCCCGAGCGTTGGACCGTCGTGAAAGGGGAGTCACATATCGTCGCCAACCATGGCGGCCTGCTCATTTACGAGCCAGGCTTCGAATTGGGTAAGGGCGTTGTCAGTGGACAGAAGATCGCCCGCATTGTAGACCTCTACGGTAACGAGGTCGAAGCTGTGGAGGCGCCATATGATGGCTTGGCTATCATGATGCGTACTATACCCCTTGTCAACGCTGGAGCTTGGGTTGTAGGTATCGGTAAGTATGTACGTGTCATCGAGAACAAACATTAGAAAGGAAAAAGAGCATGATCAAATGGGCGTTCATCGCTGTATCCAAAGCAGCCGAGGGGCAGGTTCACAAAAGCGTGATTCGCACCCCCCAACGAGAGATCACCACAGTCCTGGCCCCCGATTACGACACGGCTGAGCAAGTGGCCCGACAACTGGTAGATGAAGGGGCAGCCATGATCGAGTTGTGCGGCGGAGTGGGACATGTTGGCGTAGCCCGTGTTGCGCAGGCCGTACCAGAGGCGCCGGTAGGAGTCGTGCGCTTTGATAAACACCCAGCTCTGGAGGGGAAGTCAGGAGATGATCTCTTCTGTTGAGCATTTGGACTGAGGGATATCTCCAGCCAAGGAGTCGAAAGGAGGCTTTTAGATGAAGCATGCCAAGTTTGAGTTGGCTGGTCTGACGGTTTTGCCGGGAGAGCGAGCTTTCACGCCGCTTCCGGTTACAAGGCTCTTGAGCGGAACTACTCTCACTATACCAGTTCACGTCATTCACGGGGTGGAACCTGGACCAGTTTTGGGAATCACCAGCGGCGTTCACGGCGCAGAATACTTGCCCATCCGCATGGTCAGGGGAACTCTGGAGCGCTTGAGCTCTTCCGAGCTCAGAGGCACAGTTGTCGCTGTGCCGGTCTGCAACCCTCTCTCTTTTGCCCGAGGAACGCGAATCACTCCCGATGAAGACGATGTGGACTTTGCCAACCTGAATCGGGTCTTCCCAGGACGCCGGGACAAAGCGGCCTTTGGCATTGGCCAGCCCCCTCCCTCTGATCGCACCCTTACGGAAGCTATAGCGGCCGTCATCACCGATGAGATTCTGAGCAAGATTGATCACCTCATTGATTTCCACTCCTCTCGCTATCAGGGGATCATCAAGACCATCCAGCAAAAGGGTCAGGAGGGGCATCAAACGGAGATCACGCGGGGTATGTGTCGGGCTTTGGGCCTGGGCTTGATCCACGAACACACCACTGTCCCCAAGAGCATAACTGGCCAGGCCGCTCAGATGGGGGTGTCCACCTGTGTCCCCGAAATTGGCGGAGGAAGGGTCTCTGCGCCTGCAGAAGATCGTTGCGTGGTCATGGGCATCCGTGGGATCTTTAACGTCATGAAGTTCTTGGACATGATACCAGGAGAAATAGAGGCACCCTCTCGCCAACTGGTTTTCGAGATTGCGCCCCATGTGCGCCCCACTACGGCTGGCTACCTCGTGAGCCGTTTCGATCCAGATCAGCTCTTCATGGGTGAGGAGACAGGAATACCTGTGAAGAAAGGCGAAGTGTTAGGAACGCTCTTCGATCCATACACCTTTGAGGATTTGGAGACTTTGTATTCTCCAGTGGATGGTATCCTATACACTGCGCGCCGCTCTGGCCCTGTGGAGGCTGGCAGCCATGCCTATGCCGTGGCTGATCTGCAGATGACCCGTTGGATCGACTGAAAAGGGAGCGACTGCATTGGGATGCTGTCAACCCCTTTGAAGGCCGAGGACAGCAAGCCGGTGACTGGGAGGACCAAACAAGAAAGGAGGCAGTCTATGGATACTTGATGAGCATTGGCAACACCGTAGAGAAAGCCATAAGAAGGTGCTAATCTAGCGCTACCTAAAATCCAAAAAGGGGGACATTGAAATGAAACTGCTAAAGGTTCTATTAGTCATGGGGGTCGTCGTGCTGCTGGTTGGGGCCTGCACTCCGGCTACCCCGGAGGTGGTGGAGAAGGAGGTGGTCGTCGAGAAGCCGGTTATCCAGACGGTCGAGATCGAGAAGGAAGTGGTCGTAGAGAAAGAAGTAGTCGTGGAGAAAGAAGTAGTGGTGACGGCAACGCCTGAACCCATACCCACCAAGTCTGTCGGGCCAAAGCGCGGGGGGACCCTCAACGTAGCCTTCGCCGAGTGGCCCAAGAACTTGCACAATCAGATAGATTCGGGCACGGAAGGCTGCATGGTGGAGGTTAACATACAGGACGCCCTGCTGAACATAGATGCCAACGGGAACATTATACCAGGCCTGGCTGTGGACTTGCCTGAGGTGTCTGATGACGTCACCTATGTCTTCCAGCTGCGAGAGGGGGTCAAGTTCCACAACGGCACTGACTTTGATTGTGACGATGTGCTGTATACCTACGATCGGCTCTTGAACAAGATCGAGGGACAAAAGTCTACCCAGGCTCCGAGGTTCGGTGGCCACATGGAGAGCGTCGAGTGTCTGGACAAGTACACTGTCAAGATCACCCTCAAGGCACCTTGGGAAGACTTCATCAACCTGATGGCCTACGACAAGTATCAGGACATCATGTGCAGGGAGGCCGTAGAGGAGTTGGGCGATGACTACGGACTCAAGGGTGCAGTGGGGACGGGTCCCTTCAAGTTCAAGGAGTGGGCGAAGGGCGATCACATCACCCTGGTGAGAAATGAGGATTACTGGGGCGAGCCACCCTATCTGGATGAGATCGTCTACAGAGCCATGCCTGAGGAGTCCACCCGAATCATCTCCTTCCTGACCGGTGAGACGGATCTTCTGTTAGAGCCACCCGTGAAGGACCTCAAGGCATTGGACAAGGACCCCAAGGTCCGGGTGGAGAGCTGGGACTCAGGCGACAAGAAGTGGTTCTTCGTCAACACAACCAAGCCACCCTTCGACGACATAAAGATCCGCCAAGCGATCTTCTATGCCATTGATCGCCAGGCTGTCATGGATACCGTCTACTACGGCTGGGCCCCCAAGGGACAAGGCATCTTCCCACCCGGTCACTATGCCTGGGATCCCCAGGATGACTGGTACCCTTATGACCCCGACAAGGCCAAGCAGATGCTGGCCGAGGCTGGCTATACGGAAGCTAACCCCTTAGAGTTCAAGATCTCAACCACCAGTGCCACCGAATACGTTGACATAGGCACCGTGATCCAGGCTCAATTGGCCGAGATAGGGGTCAAGGCGACGGTGGACTCGATGGACAAGCCAGCCTGGACAGCCAAGACCTGGCCCAAGGGCGATCCCAGGACGGCCAACCCTGGCTTCGAGGCTGCTGTGTACCGGCTGAAGTATGTCAACTCCACCACTAATTTCAGTTGGCGGGGACACCACAGCAAGGGGGCTCTTAACTCGTTTGGTTACAACCAGCCCGGTGGATACCAGCATCCTGAGGTGGAAGAGTTGCTCGATGAGGCTCGGCACGAACCCAGCCAGGAGAAACGCACGGAGCTCAATATGAAGGTCTCGGACATGATCATGGATGATGCAGTGTCCATGACTATCGGTTGGTTGAAAAACGTCAACGCCATGCATGACTACGTGAAAGATACTGGGCGCTGGACTCGGGACGACTGGCCCTTGAAAGACATCTGGCTGGACAAGTAAGGCTGCAACTAAGTGACGACTTGGCGAGCGGAAGACAAGTACGCTTCTGTCCTGACCTTGTCGGTGGCGGCAGCAGTCATGGTTGCTGCTGCCGCCACGCCTAACTTTGGTTTCGAACATGGAAAAGCGATCCAAGCTGGTGATCTACACCGATGATGTGGGGGCGCAAGCTTTTGCCTTCATGCCCTCTCGATTCCTACAAGTTGAGGTCCGAATCACGAAGACGGCTGAGGGGTTCGTGGAAGCGACGCAAGACGCCGAGATCGTTTGCATGGCTCGCAAGTACACTAGAAGCATGGTGTTGGGCGCGCGTCGTCTGAAATGGCTTCATTTGGGGGGCGCGGGTATAGACCGCTTGCGGCCACTCAGTGATCTCGATCCCGAGATCATCATCACTAATACACCTGGGCTCAACTCCGAGATGATGGCCGACTATGTCATCTGTGTTATTTTGATGCTGGTCTGGGATTTTCCTCGCTTGATCCGGAACCAAGTAGAAAGGCGCTGGGAGAGATGGTCGGTCGAGCGACTGGAAGATAAGACACTCGCCTTAATAGGCTTGGGGAACATCGGCCAGGCCGTGGCCCGCAAAGCCAAGGTCATGGGGATGCAGGTGATCGGTGTCAAGCGTTCACCTGCATCCTTGCCGGGTATTGAACGCGTGGTGGGGCCGGATCAATTGCAAGAGATTCTGAGTGAGGCTGATTTCGTCGTCTTGGCGGTGCCATTAACCACGGAAACACGCGGGATGATCGGACCGAGAGAGTTCCACGCGATGAAGGAGACCGCCTATCTGATCAACGTCTGTCGCGGTGCTGTGGTCCAAGAGCGTGCACTCATCACGGCTCTTCAAGAGGGGTGCATTGCAGGGGCTACACTGGACGCATTCGAAAACGAGCCCTTACCGCCTAGTAGCGAACTATGGGGTTTGGAAAATGTGATCATCTCGCCACACATTTCAGCCTCGAGCAAGGATTATCGAGCACGAGTTGCTAAAGCCTTCTGTATCAACTTGGAGCGCTACCTGTCTCATAAGCCATTGTTGGATGTCATTGACCGGTCGCGAGAGTATTGAAGCAGTCTTCTAGAGGAAATTATCCCGATGATGATACGGTATTTCGCCCGCCGGTTGGCACTTCTTTTCCCTCTGTTGATAGGAATCTCGATATTTGTCTTTTCTCTGATCCACTTTGCCCCCGGCGATCCCATCCACGCTGCCCTGGGCATGGACTACGATCCGGAGCTGGCACGCCAGATGGAGCACGAGCTGGGCCTGGATAAACCCCTCTTAGAACAGTACTTTTGGTGGCTTGGCAAGGTGTTACACGGGGACCTGGGACGAAGCATTGTGGCAGGGGAGACGGTGCAGGATCTCATCCTCAGCCGACTGCCCAACACCATCGTCCTGGCTCTAGGATCCATGGCAGTGGCCTTGTTGATCGCTATCCCTTTGGGCATCATATCCGCAATCCACAAGGATGCTATCATTGACAACGGCAGCCGTGTACTGGCGATGATCGGCGTCTCAATGCCGGTTTTCTGGCTAGGGATACTGCTGTTAATCGCCTTTTCCCTAAAGTTGCGTTGGTTTCCTGCCGGCGGTTCCTTTGCCGAACATGGGCTGAAAGCCCTGGTGTTGCCCTCGATCGCTCTGGGGACCTCCTTTGCCGCGCTGATCACCCGCATGGTGCGTTCTACCATGGTGGAGGTGCTGCTGGAAGACTACATCCGAACTGCCCGGGCCAAAGGGCTGAGAGACAGAGGTATCTATCTGAAGCACGCATTCAAGAACGCCTTGATCCCAGTTATCACCGTGGTGGGGATGCAATTCGGTGTGATCCTGGGTGGCGCCGTCCTAACAGAAACCATCTTCAACATGTCGGGCCTCGGTCGCCTTCTGGTGGAGGCCGTGGGCAGGCGAGACTATCCACTTATTCAAGGTGTCATCCTGGTCACTTCGCTCATCTTTATTTTCGCGAACTTGCTGGTGGATATCATTTACGTGGTCATCGACCCGCGCATCCGTTATGAGTAGCAGGGGGCATTCGGCTAGAGCCAGGTAAGTACCTTAGAGAACTGAACGAGGAAGCGAGTCTGGAATCGAGGCAGCAAGTGTTCAAACAACAAACAGGTCTTAGACAGGTTATTGGGCCGAAACTCGAGCGATTGCGGCATTTTTGGAGCACGTTGTCGCGCAATTACATCACAGTGGGAGGGCTCGGCATTATCGTGATAATGATCATTTTAGCTGTCCTGGCTCCCTACATTGCGCCTTATGGCTATGAAACCATGATCTTGTCCGATCGCTCGCAACCGCCCAACACCAAGCATCTATTGGGCACCGACAACTTTGGCCGGGATATCCTAAGCCGGATGCTCTACGGGGCCCGCGTTTCTCTTGCTGTGGGCCTTGGGGGTGTGTCCATCGCCACGTCTATCGGTGTGCTTCTCGGCGCTATGGCCGGTTTCTACGGCAAATGGGTAGATGAAATCATCATGCGTAGCATGGATAGCATGTTAGCTTTCCCCTACATCATACTGGCCGTGGCCTTGATGGCGATGGTGGGGCCCAGCTTGCGCAACGTCATTCTCGTCATAGGCATTACGCGCACCCCCCGATTCGCTCGTGTAACCCGAGGTGCCGTCTTGGTTCTCAAGAAGACGGATTTTGTCACCGCAGCGCGCGCTCTTGGACAGAGAGAATGGCATATCTTGGCCCGGCACATCTTACCCAACTGTCTGACGCCCATTGTGATCATGGCCTCTCTGTCGGTAGCAACGGCCATCCTCACTGAATCAGCCCTTAGCTTCCTGGGATTGGGCATCCAAATCCCGCAGGCCAGTTGGGGCAGCATGATTGCTGATGGAAGACGGTTCATGCTCGATGCACCGTGGATTGCCACATTTCCAGGGATCGCCATCAGCCTGACTATTCTTGGCTATAATCTGTTTGGCGATGGCCTACGCGATGCCCTTGATCCCAGACTAAGGGGAAGGGAATAGCACAAGCAGGCGTTAGGGAGCATGTATTGGAACGAGATAGTATACGGGGGATAGTGTACGCTGTTCTGTCGGCGATGGTGACAGCCGTCGCTCCAATAGCTACCAAGCAAGCCTTGGAAACGATAAACCTAGAGACATTTTCGTTCTTGTGGTCGCTATCCGCTTTCATAGCTGCTTCAACATACGCCCTGGGCAAAAGGAGATCAAACACGTTTCGGATGTTCAGGCAATATTGGCCATTCGTTTTTGCCATCGGGGTGCTGACCGCTGCTATTATCTTGATCTTCTCCACGGCTATTGGGCTTGTTGATCCAACTTTGGTCTCGCTCTTCACTCGCCTTGAGGTCGTTTTTACGGTTCTTTTTGGGATTCTATTCTTCAAGGAGCGACTCAACCATCTGGAACTGCTCGGCGTTGCAATAACGATCTCTGGAGCATTGATCATGACCTATAGAGCAGGGGAGATCGTACTTCTTGCTTTCGTGCTCGGTTTGATTAACTCGCTGTTTGTCTCCATTCGTACACTGCTGGGGAAGGTCGCCGTTCAATACCTGGAGCCAGCGGTTCTAATCGCGGTTAGCAGATTGATCGCTTGCCTGTTTGCTTTGTTATATGCAATAGCCTTTGGAGTGTTGCAATTGCCTTCCATCACCAATCTCCTTGTCATTATTATCGGAGCATTTTGTGGGCCCTTCCTCGGCTTTATGCTTCTGTACAAAGCCCTCTCTCTCTCCGAGGTATCCAGGGTTTCTGCTTTGCGGACCAGCTTCCCCTTCTTCGTTGCGCTCTATTCTTTCCTTATCTTTCGCACAATCCCAAGCCCGCATCAGATGTTGGGAGGAGGCATTATCGTAACGGGAATCTTGGTCTTGATTAAGGGACGACACAGTTCATCACTTGTTACGCACGATCTGGGCTGAAGCTACCTGCCAGTTTCACACCGCCAGCGCCCGGCTGCAAGTACAGGCGTTGGACGACGGGACGCACCACATCAGTCCGGACGGGCAAAGCCTACCTCGCTACACCCGTCTAGTGGATCTTCACAAAGGCAAGATTGGCAAACCCGGGCACATCCTCAAAGTCGTGCCCCAAACAATATATTATACTAAGGAGGCAAGTCAATGACCTACTCGGACAGAGATGATATGCTGAAGTATTACCCAGCACCAATCAATGTAGTGCGCA
>CAZQDO010000223.1:0-9654 GCA_964592085.1 uncultured Anaerolineae bacterium
GCAGGTAGGGATCGCCTAGGCCGGTGTGGGCGTTGCAGTTGCCAATTGCTACGATGAGGTCAGGGACTGCCTCTTGGGCGCGGCGGGAAAACTCGTGCACCAATGCTGTCTTTCCTCCCCCTGCCTCGCCGGTGACGAAGACGGCATAGCCGCCTCGCGCCATCGCCGCGTCCAAACAGTCTCCCAATTGCGCCAGCTCCTCCTCACGCGCGACGAAGGGAGTGTGAGGGCAGGGCGGCGGTGGACCGTCGAGGAACGCGGGCAGGGGAGCAGAGGGAAGGAGCGAAGGTTCAGAGGGATGGAGGGACAAGGGGTCAGGGGAGAGAACTGCTCCTCTGCTCAGCTCGCCGGACTGGATGAGTTCGTAGAGGGTGGTGGTTTCCTCTGAAGGAGCGATCCCTAGTTCCTCTGCCAGGATACGCACGCACTCCTGGTATTGGCGCAGCGCGGCAGGGCGCTGGTCGGTCCAGGCGTACAATTGCATCAATTGGCGGTGGGCCTCTTCGTGCAACGGGTCGAGGCGCAGCCAGCGGCGGGCGTAGTCCACGGCTGGTTCATATTCGCCCATAGCACAATGGCCACGCACCAGGCGCTCCAGGGTACTAGCCATCTCGCGTCGTAAGCTCTCGGCCTGGAAGAACTGCCAGTCGTCGAACCCGGGGCTGTCGCGCAGGGTGAACCCGGCCATAAAGTCTTCGCGGTAGAGCGAGGCAGCTTCGGCCAGGCGAGAAAGGCAGTCGGGGCAGGTCTCGGCCTCAGGGTGGTTGTGGGACTGAACCTCCACCAATCGTCTATGGAAAGTTTCCACGTCCACCCGCAGATCGTCGTTCCAAGCCAGGTTGATGGATTCCCGGTCTGCCTCGATCCAGACGCCGCCCAGGGCGCGGTTGAGGGTGGACAGGGTGCGGCGCAGGGCGGCCCGGGCCCGGGACTGGTCGTATTCAGGCCAGAACAAGGTCGCCAGCGCGTCGCGAGCCTGGCCCTGGCGGGTGACAGCCAGGTAAGCGATGAGGGCCACCGCCTTGCGGCGGCCGATATCTAACACCTCGCCGTCCAACTCCAAGCGCGGCGGGCCGAGCAGATACAGCGACAGTTGGGGCATCGAACTCTCCTATCCTGTGATTCTACTACAAATAGAACAAATTTTCAACTGGCGCATGTGCTTAGATCACGAATGGCGCGAAAGGAACCGGTAAGTAAAACGTAAAACGTAAAACGTGATGCGTAATGACCCGTTTGTCGAGAAATCATTATCACGTTTTACGCTTTACGTTTTACGAGTCGGTTTGAGACGCTTTTTGGGACGCTTTTGGAGGCGATTATGGGACGGTCATCAGGTAAAATACAACCAGAAAGTGTGAGAGACATATTACTCAATGGATGGTTTCAGTACCAAGGTCGGGGAGGTGGAAAAATGATTGGCTGGGACGATTATTTGATGAAGCAAGAGCAATACCGAGACCAACTGCGTGAAGCGGAAAGGCAACGCCTGGCCAACAGACTGGTCACGGACGATTGCCAGGAATCAGCTTCCGGGCAGACGATCCGAACGCTGGTTTCGGGAATGAGGAAGCGGCGGCCGTCAAGGGGGCGAGTGCCGTGCGGCGAGAACAATCGCCTTTCGGAGAAAGCAGCCTAACTGGAAACATAGAGTCTCCTTATGAGACCCTTAGGGCCGTCAGACCCTAAGGGTCTCTGATATTTCATCGGGAGGTGAGTTTTAGGATGGAGAACCGTGTCTCTTCAGGGATGATCCAACGTGTGCGAGGGACGATCACCGATTTTCCACCTCAGTTCTGGATCTTGTTCGGTGGGATGCTGGTCAATGCAGTGGGCAGCTCTCTCATCTTCCCCTTCTTTACGCTGTATGTGCGCCAGAGATTTGGCGTCCCGATGGCGACAATCGGGGTGACCATTGCAGCAATGGCCGGCGTGGGATTGATCAGCGGGGCTCTGGGTGGTGCGCTGGCCGATCGCTTTGGCCGCAAGACGCTGATGGTCGGTGGGCTGATGCTGGTCGGTGTGTCGAGTTTCATCATGGGGGTGGTGGACTCGCTGGTCGCGTTTGCTGCCGTGGCCATTTTCATCAATTTTATCTCCCCTTTTTTCCGTCCTGCCTCCCAGGCGATGGTCGCCGACATGGTGGAACCCAAGAAGCGTGCCCGCGCCTACGGGCTGATGCGGGTGGCCTTCAATCTGGGCGTGGCCATCGGCCCGGCGGTGGGCGGCTTCCTGGCCGAGCAGTCGTATTTCACCCTCTTCGTCGGCGACGCGGTCACCAGTCTTATCTTTGCGTTTATCATCCTCTTCTTCATTGTCGAAACCAAGCCGGAAGTGGCCGAGGAAGAACGCGCCGCCCACGGTGCTGGCTACGGCCCCCTGCTGCGTGATACGCCCTTCTTGATATTCTGCCTGGTGTCGATCGCCGTGACGGTGGTATACGCCCAGATGAACAGTACCTGGCCGGTCTACATGAAGGAGAACTACGGCATTACCGAACGCCAATACGGCCTGATGATGTCGCTCAACGCTGCCATGGTGGTGCTCTTCCAGTTCCCGATCACCGGCTTCACCGAGCGCTATGCGCGGACGGCGATGCTGGCCCTGGCGGCGGTATTCTACGGTGTTGGCTTTGGCTTGGTGGGCTTTGTGAGCACGGCGGCGTTCTTCGCGCTGGCGATTGCCATCTGGACGGTGGGCGAGATGGTGCACGTGCCGGTGGCGCAGGCCTACGTGGCCGACGTGGCGCCGGAGGATATGCGGGGACGTTACATGGGTGCATCCGGGCTGACGTGGGGCGTAGGCTGGAGCCTGGGGCCGCTGCTGGCGGGGTTGATGATGGATTTGGGGGATGCGCGCTACGTGTGGTATGGCTGCTTGATCGTTGGGCTGGCGGCGGCCATGGCCTTCTTGTGGCTGGGACGCTGGCAATCAAATGCCGAACGTGTTGCGCTCGATGATGTCCAGGTGGCTATGTGAGATGGTCATTAAATAGGTAAGACTGGTTCATGTGGTTGACGTCGTGTAAGCCTTGCACTATACTCCCACTCTAAAAGTCTGGTTACTATCTTGACAATGTCATGTTGCGCTCGGAGGGGGTCTGCGACCCCCGACTTTGCCTGGTCAACGACTGGGCATCAGTTGAGAACGCGTGTCACAGACCCGCTCGGAGCAGAACATGACATTGTCAAGATAGTTTCAATTCAGGAGTGGGCAGATGATGACCAAATCAAAATCCCCATCCGACCTGTTCGAGCGCATCCGTTTCACGGGGGAGCCGGTGGCCAGCCCGGATAGCGTGGTGATCAGTGGGCAGGCTCGGTTTACGATCCTGACGCCACGTCTGATACGCACGGAGTGGTCGGAGGCGGGCCAGTTTGAGGATCGCGGCACGTATGCCTTCCCGACGCGCTTTGGACCGACGCCGGACTTCACGGCCCAGGTCGAAGCCGGCGTGTTGACGATCGACACCGGGGTGTTGAGACTGGGCTATGTCGAGGATGGTGGCCGCTTCAATCCCAATAATCTTTCAATCGCCTTTGATCTTGGCGGTGAGCCTCAGATCTGGACCCCCGGAACACCAAACCCGATGAACCTGCGCGGCACGAGGCGCACCCTCGACGTGTGCGAGGGGGATGCGGCGCTGGAGGAAGGCCTCCTCTCGCGCGCCGGATGGGCGCTGTTCGACGACAGCCGTTCGGTGGTCTTTAACCATGAGGATGGCTGGGTGGCGCCACGGCCGGAGTATGAGTTGCAGGACTGGTACTTCTTCGGTTATGGACGTGATTACAAAGCTGCCCTGGCCGACTATACCCGCTTCGGCGGCTCGATACCGCTGATCCCGCGCTACGTGTTAGGCGCGTGGTGGTCGCGCTACTGGGCATACAGTGATCAAGATCTCAAAGACCTGGTGCGCGGCTTTGGGGAGCACGATCTGCCGTTGGATGTGTTGGTGGTGGATATGGATTGGCACACGCCCCATAGTTGGACCGGCTATACCTGGAACCGGGAGCTGTTCCCCGATCCGCCTGCCTTCCTGCGCTGGGTCCACGAGCGGGGCTTGCGCACAACGCTCAACCTGCATCCTGCCGAAGGGGTTCAAGCTTTTGAGGAAATCTACCCCGAATTTGCGTCTGCAATGGGCGTCGATCCGGCGCGCGGTGAGTCTGTCCCCTTCCACATTGTCGACAAACGTTTTGTCAGGAACTACTTCGAGCTGCTGCACCACCCAAGGGAGGACGACGGCGTCGACTTCTGGTGGATGGATTGGCAGCAAGGCGAATCCTGTGGGGTGAAGAACCTCGACCCTTTGCCCTGGATCAACCACCTCCACTTCCGCGATTCGACCCGGCGCGGCCGGCGCGGCATGCTGTACAGCCGCTGGGGCGGGCTGGGCAATCATCGCTACCCCATCGGCTTTTCGGGTGATACCTACGTGACCTGGGAGGCACTCCAATTCCAGCCCTATTTCACAGTGACGGCCTCGAACGTCGCCTATGGTTGGTGGAGCCACGACATCGGCGGGCACATGGGCGACGCGACCGAACCGGAGCTGTATGCGCGCTGGGTACAGTTCGGCGCGTTGAGCCCTTGCCTGCGCCTGCACGGCACCAAGGACCCGCGTACCGAGCGCCGTCCCTGGAAGTATACTGATGCTGCCTACCAGGCGGCCAAAGCTGCCTTTCACTGGCGGTATCAGCTCGTGCCCTACATCTACACGATGGCCCGCGCTGCGTTTGACACGGGGATTTCGCTCTGCCGTCCCATGTATTACGAATATCCCGACGAAGATGCCGCCTACGTGGCCCGTTACCAGTACTTCTTCGGCGATCAGATGATCGCTGCACCGCTTGTGCATCCGGCCAACCCCGAGACGGGGATGGCTGCCATCGACGTATGGGTACCCGAAGGCACCTGGATTGACTACCAGACTAAGGAGACCTTCACCGGCCCGCGCTGGGCCCGTCTGGTGGGCGACCTGAACCGGGTACCCATGTTGATGAAAGCGGGGGCTATCCTTCCGCTGGCACCGCCGGCCAATACCACCGACGCGATACCCCAAGATCGGCTGATTGTGTCTGTCTTCCCTGGCGCCAATGGCGGATTCCGCCTGTACGAAGATGATGGGGTTACCCAAACGTACCAGGAGGCCCAGCACGAGTGGACCGAGATCACGACGCGTTTGGAGGACGACGATACCTGGGTGGTTCAGGTCGGGCCGGTTGAAGGACGATGTGACATGCTTCCCGATCGGCGTGCCTACGAAATCCGCCTGGAGGGCAGCCGGCGGCCTCGGAGTGTGATGGTTGATGGGCGGGAAGCGGTTGACTGGACGTACCACCCCGAGACGCTGACCACGGTCATCCAGGTGCCGATGCGCGATAAGCGGGCACCGCTGGCGCTGGTCGCCGTCGCCGACGGGGGGATATCGGCGCTGGGCGAAGCGCACAACCGCCAGACCGTTCTGACTGACGTGCGGCGTCTGCTGGGCGACGGGTGTCCCCCAGACGCCGGAGACGTGGGCGCCGTGTTGCACACGGACGCGCCCGGCCGGGCCGACGCCGTGGCGCGCCTGGGTGGCCCCTTTGCGCGGATCATCGAGTTTGTTACACCCGAGGAGGCCTCTCAGGCTTTGGGGCGGGTCATCGTTGGGGGACCGGTCGATGCCGGCGAGTCCTACGATTTGGAAGTGACGGTTACGCTTTTTAAAGAGGGCCAGGCGGAGGAGCACGTTATTCAGGTCCAGGAGGCGAGCGAGTCGCACGTCATCAACTTGCCCATTGCCTTCGATGGGATGATACGCCCTATGCGCTGGGAGGCCGAGGTGGTGATTGCCTGGCGGGGCGAGACGCTCACAGTCCGGCACCAGAGCCAGCCGCTGTTGGCAACTATCCATACCTGGCAGGCCATCGTCTACAACCAGGATGAGGAGCCCCTTCCACTCGATGAGGTGATGGATCCCCAGGGTAACCTGAACGATGCACTGGACTGGAAGACCCGCGTTCAGACTTCGGAGGGATTGACGAGTCTGACGCAGCCTCACGCCCTGTTCTTTTATCGGGAGTATGAGCCGGACGTGAGGGCCGGCGTCCCGTTGGCGAGCTATCTGACCACAACCGTCGTCAGCCCTGACGAGCGCGAGGTGCTTCTGGTGTTCCGCTCAACGGGCCTCCTGGAGGTCTATCTGAATGGGCGTGAGGTGGCGGTTATGCCGGGAGACGTGGATCAAGCTGGTTTACATCCTCTGCTGGGGGAGGATCAGGGTAAGGCGCTGGTGCATCTGCAAGCGGGGAGAAACACATTGCTGGTGCACAGCCAAACATCTCAAACGAACCCGCATTGGCTGTTCTGCGGCACGCTCCTGACCTCGGATGGGGGTTTAATGACTGATTTGGCCTTCCAACCAACCAACTCACCCATGCGGCTCGATAATGACGGTCTTCCAATAGGGCCAGAACATAGGAGATAGGGAGAACTGGCGCACCCAGGGCTTGACCAGCCAGTGTTGGCGGCCATAGAAGAGGGGCACAATGGCCGCTTCCTCGACCAGGATACGATCTGCGCGTTGGTACAGCCTTATCCGCTCCGCGTGGTCCGCGATGCGCCTAGCCTGCTCCAGCAGTTGGATGTAGGCCTCATTTTGCCATCCAAACCATTGAGCACGAGCACCCACCCGCAATAGGTTGTCGGGGTCGGGGTAATCGGCGTACCAGCCCATTCGAAACAATGGCGGCGCGTCTCGTACCAGGTGGTCCAACATCTGGCCCCAATCGAGGATACGCCATACCACTTCTACCCCCAAAGTCTGGTGCCAGGACTCAGCCAGGTCGAGCAGAACCTGTTCTCTGTGGGCTAACACACCCTCGACCACGGGAAACCCCTGACCATTTGGATAACCAGCTTCAGCTAGCAGCGCCTGAGCTCGTTCAGGATCGTAGGGCAGACCAATCTCGGGTGAGTGGCCTGGCATGCCCGGTGGTATGAAGCCGCCCGTGGCTGGGAAGGTGTAGCCGGACAAGCTTACGCTGGACAGGCTGTCCTTGTCTGTAGCCAGGGCGAATGCATGCCGCACACGCCGATCGTCGTAAGGTGGTTGGCTCGCGTTCAATCCGATGTATTGAACATTCGACGTGGGGCCCGAGAGGTATTCCGCAGCGTGTCGCTGCCGCATCCGGTTCGCCTCTGGGGATGGACTGAGATACACGATGTCCAGGTGATCCGCTTCGTACAGCGCCAGTGCTTGGGTGGACTCATCCAGCTTTAGCATCAAGGTGACTTCTTGGATGTTGCCCGTAAATTGACCTGGGTACTCAGGATTGCGGGCCAGAACCATAGAGTGTCCCGGCTGCCAGCGCTTCAATTGGAAGGGCCCATTGGTGACCAGGTGCTCCGTCTCAGTCCAATTCTCTCCGTGCGCTTCGATGACCTGGCGGGGTACGGGCAAAGCTGGAGGTTGCGTCAGCAATTGTGGAAAATAACTGGTGGGATCCTCCAACTCTACCAGCAGGGTGACTGGGTCCAGAGCACGCACGCCTAGCTGCTCGGGGTCGGCCAGTTCCCCCTGGTGGTAGGCGCGCGCGCCCTTGATGTCGTACAAGTAGCTGGCATTGGGCGATTCGATCTTCGGGTCCAGAACCCGTCGCCAGGCATAAACAAAGTCCTCAGCCGTTACCGGCGTTTCGTCGCTCCAGTGGGCGTCGTCCCGCAAGTGGAAGATGTAGTTTCTTCCCCCTGCCAGCACCTCCCAGCTCTGGGCCATCTCTGGGATCACGTCGAGCTCCGCGTTGAGGGTCACCAGTCCACTGAAGATCTGTTGAATGATGCCACCAGACGTGGTATCCATTGACATAGTCGGGTCCAGAGTGACCGGAGCGCCCCCTTGTAATCGGAGGGGGTGGGGCGCTGGCGGGAGCGGATCCACAGGACTGGTGCCCGCGCGCTTCCAGAGTGCAAATCCCTCCTCGTAGGCCTGCCGTGCGCGCTTGAACTTAAACGCCAGGTGATAGGTCAGACCCAGCTTCATCAGCGTTCGGGCGGTTCGTTCGTGATCTCCCTCTTCTCTCAGAAAGGCCAGAGCCCGCTTATAGAAGTCGATCGCTTCGTGGAAAGCGTATAGATCCCGGCCTTGATCCCCAGCCCGCAGCAAGTAGGTGATTGCCTGCTCCACCTGCCCCGCCTCGGCGTAGTGACGCGCCAACTGGACGGTGATTTGCTTGCCCTCTTCCTGGTAAAGATCCTCCAGCGCGGCGGCAATCTCGCCGTGCAGCAGGCGCCGTTCTCCGGGACTGAAGGTATTGTATAGATATTGTTGGAACATAGTATGGATAAAGCGATAGCGAGACAGGAACTTGTGATCCACCTGGACCTCGCCGTGGGACTGAACCAGGTGGTGGCGTCTCTCGAGTTGCTGAGAGAGGGCTCCCAGCAGGGGGCGCTCGCCGATGCCCTGCACGCGGGCTATTACCTGGGCGGTGAAAGTCTCGCCCTCGACGCTGGCCACGGCTAGGACATCGCGTAACCCCGTCTCAAGACGGGCGACGCGCTCCTCGATCACCGCCTCGACGCGAGCAGGCAGCGTCTCCCAGTCCAATGCTGGACCCACGGTCCAGTACCCGTCAGAGTCACGCACCAGGTCCCCGCGCCCCTGCATAGTGCGCAGCAACTCAACTGTGAACAGTGGATGCCCCTCGGTCTGGTGGTGGAGGGCGGCTCTGAATTTCTCTTCCAACCGGTTGGGTTCGGTATTCAGGAGGGCGTCAATGAACGGACGGCCCATAGCCGGCTCCACGTTGATCCAGACGTCACCGTAGGTGCGCTTCAGTTCGTTGATCACCGGTTCCAGGGGGTGGCGTTCTCCGCCTCTACCCAGGGCGACTTCGTCAGGACGGTAGGTAACCGTCAGCAAGATGCGGTTACCAGTCAGTTGACGGCTAAGGTGGAAAAGCAGGTTGACTGATGCGGCGTCGGCCCACTGGGCATCGTCCACCATCAGCAGTAGGGGGTGTTCTCTGGCCAGGGTCTGAAGCAGGTGGGTGTATTGTTCGAATAGGTCGCTTTGGGCCAGGCCGGCCGTGGCGTCGTTCACCCTCTGGCGTTCGACGAGGGTTTGAAGGTGATCGGCCCAGCCGTTCCAATCGGGTCCCAGGTCGCCAGCGCGGGCGGCCAGGATTGTGGCGGGGATGAAACTGTTTATCAAATCCGGGCCGACCTCGACCAGGGTATGGAGCGAGCGGGGTAGGGCCGCCCACAGGCGGCGGCCGTTCTCTTGGGTGACGGTGCCCTGAGCGTACTTGGCCTCGATGTCGCCAGTGAGTAGGCTCAGGATCTCTCGGAAGGGCAGGTAAGGATCACCCAAGCCGGTGTGGGCGTTGCAGTTGCCAATTGCGACGACCAGGTCAGGGACAGCCTCCTGGGCACGGTAGGCGAACTGGTGGACCAGGGCCGTCTTGCCGCTACCTGCTTCACCGGTGACAAAAGCGGCGTGACCTCCGCCGTTCAGTGCCGCATTCAGGCAGGCCCACAGTTGCGCCAGCTCGTCCTCGCGGGCGACGAAGGGGGTATGGAGGCGTGGGCGTGGTGGACCGCTGAGGAACGCGGGCAGGGGAGCAGGGGGGCGGAGGGGCGAAGGGGCAGAGGGGCGGCGGGGCAAGGGGG
>CAZQDO010000224.1:0-9565 GCA_964592085.1 uncultured Anaerolineae bacterium
GTACACGCTGCAAGGCACGTTCAACATGGACGACGTATGCCGCGCCATCGTCCGCCTCCTCGACGCCGAGGGGGTAGAGAAGGCAACCGTGATTGGGCTCTCTGCCGGCGGGGGAATCGCGCAGTATTTCATCCAGGAATACCCGCAGCGGGTGGAGCATCTGGTGTTGTCTCACTGCGGTATCCTTGAAAGGGACGTGGAAGCGACAAACAAGCTGAAGAAGATGCTCACCCTGGTCAAGATACTGCCCCTCTTTGTCATACGGCGGATCGTGATGAGAATGACGGCAGGCGATGTCCCATCCTCCAGCACCTGGATCGAGTTCCACAATGCGTTTTTCCGAGAAGCCAGCTCGCGCATCACCAGGACGATGTTTGTGCGGTTTCTCGAGGGCTCGATGGAAGTGCGTCGCCGCTTCGTGTTCAAGCCAGAGGTGCTCGAATCCTGGGCCGGGGAAACCCTCATCGTGGCGTCTAAGGATGACCAGGCGGCTTATGCCAGTTTGGGAAGGCTGCAAGCGCGGTACCCCAGGGCGCAGACACACCTGTTTGAGGAGGGCGGGCATCACACGTTCATGTTCTTCCCCGAAGCCTACACCGCTTTCCTGAAGGAGTTTGTGGATACGTGTCACTCTGAGTGAGCGGTATGGATGGAGCGCGTGCCCCGATGTCTCTAATTTCCCCGAGTAGAAAGACCGCGCAAGACACAGCAAACAGCAAGGAGGAGCAAACCATGCACAAACGAATCGGTATCCTGGGCGGTATGAGCCCGGAATCCACGGTCGAGTACTATCAATACATCACGCACGCTTATACCGACCGCTTTGGCGACTACGGCTACCCAGAGATCATCATCTGCAGCGTCAGCTTTCAGCCCTACGTGGACTGGCCCCTGCAAGACCGCTGGGACCTGGTGGCCCAGGGCTTGAGCGAGGCGGCGCAAAAGCTGGCGGCTGCGGGCGCAGATTTCATCGTCATCGCCACCAACACCATGCACCTGGTCTTCGACCAGGTACAGGCCAGTGTCAGCGTTCCCATGCTCAGCTTGCTCGACGCCGTCGGCGAGGCCATTCTGGCGCGGGGCATGAACACGGTGGGGCTGCTGGGCACCAAGTTCACCACGGAGAAGACCTTCTACCAGGACGCGCTGGCTCGAAGGGGTATCGCCGTCCTGGTGCCCGACGCCGACGACCGCGATTACGTGAACGCCGTCATCTACGACGAACTGGTCGCTGGCCAGATTTGTGATGAGTCCCGAGCCGGATTCGTGGCCATCATCAAGAAGCTGGCGGAACGCGGAGCCGAGGGCGTCATCCTGGGCTGCACGGAGATTCCGTTGTTGGTCAATGAGGCGGATGCCGGGATACCGCTGTTTGATACGACGGTCATTCACGCTGAGGCAGCCCTGAATTACGCACTGGTCTAGCACTGCGACGAGATTTTGGATGCGGAAGACTTCCGAAGTCTGCCTATTGAGGCTAATTGACGTAAGAGGGCTCCTCTACTTGGGTAGGCAAGTCATCTAGGGCGACTCAGAGACTTCGGAAGTCTTCGGCTTGATAAGGAGAACGGAATGAACTCTACGATCGGCTTCGCATTGTCGCTCTCGGCCCTGGCCGGCCTGTCCACAACGTTGGGCAGCCTTCTGATCATTGTTGTCCGCAAGCCTGGTCCGCGTTTCATGGCATTCATGCTGGGCTTCTCTGGCGGGGTGATGATCCTGGTCTCCTTCGTCGAGTTGCTGCAACATGGCATCGAGACCGTTGGTTTTGCCCCGGCTCACATGGCCTTCTTCGGTGGGATGGTGGTCATGTTCCTGGTTGACGCCCTCATCCCGCACGAATACATGGGCGAGCATCACCGCACCGGAGAAGGGATGCACGTCGGCCAGTTGCACAAGATGAGGCCGTTTGCCAGTACTCATCCAGGTCGGCACAGGTGGAAGCGGCACAGACCGCGCAACGGCCAGTTGCTCAAGACAGGGCTGTTCGTCGCCCTGGGTATCGGCATCCACAATTTCCCTGAAGGGATGGCCTCCTTCACGGGCGCGCTAGAGAATCCCGCCCTGGGCATCGCCATCGCCGTTGCCATCGCTCTCCACAACATCCCGGAAGGGTTAGCTGTGTCAGCACCGGTTTACGCGGCCACCGGCAGCCGGAGCAAGGCTTTCTGGTGGTCATTTCTCTCAGGCGTGTCCGAGCCTGTTGGTGCAGGACTGACAGCGCTTGTCTTGCTGCCTTTCCTCAACGAGACGTTGTTGGGCTTTTTGCTCGCGGCGGTAGCAGGCATTATGGTCTTTATCTCACTGGACGAGCTGGTGCCCGTGGCGTGTTCCTTCGGCGAGGAACACCTGTCCATCGTGGGCGTCATCGCGGGTATGATGGTCATGGCCCTCAGCCTGGGGATGTTGCAGTAGCGACCAGAGATTCACCAAGGAGGCTGATAATGAGAAACCTCAAAGTGCTGTGGGTTCTACTGGGTGTCATCGGCGGGCTGGTCTTCTTCTGGCTGTTTCCCCTCAAGCTGATTTCCCGGCTGGCGCATCGGTTTGGCCAGTCGGCGCCCTGCCCGGCGTCGTTGAACTGGCTGGTGGACAATCCCATCCGCCGCCGCTGGATGCACCCCGTTCTCGACCGAGTAGGCATCCGCCCCGGCGAGTGCGTGTTGGAGCTCGGCCCTGGGCCGGGTATCTTTACCGTGGAGGCGGCGCAGCGCGTAGGGGCGGAGGGGCGGCTCATCGTCGTGGACATCCAGCCGGAGATGATCGCCCAGGTAGAACAGCGGATCCAGGATGCCGGGCTGGCCAACGTCGAAACCCACGTCGCCGACGCCTATCATCTGCCATTAGATGACGCCAGTGTGGATCGCGCCTTCCTGGTCACAGTGCTGCCCGAGATCCCTGACCAGGCCCGCGCGCTGGCTGAGCTGCGTCGCGTCATCAAGCCGGGTGGACTGCTTTCCATCACCGAGGAGTTCGCCGACCCCGACTATCCGTTCGCCTTCGAGACCGTCCGGCGTGTGGAGGCGGCAGGGTTCAAGCTTGAGCAGTGGTTTGGTAACTTTTGGGTGTACACCATCAACTTCCGCAAGTCAGTCACATTTTGAACAAAGCGATTGAAATCGCGCCTGGGGAGCGTCTGCGACGCTGATCGTCTGCCTCCGCAGACGAGTGTAGCGACCATGTAGATGGTCGCCCGGCGCGCTAGCGCCCTGCAGCTCCGATTTCAATCGGGGGCTGTTTTCTGGGCAATGCGCGCTGGAAATTTTAAGGTTCCAGCATTTGACAAAGTGCCAAAAAGGTAGTATAATCTATATGTGTAAAAAGTCACTATAGGCATAAGGCACTGTTTATCGGGAGGTGAGAGATGCCACGAGGTCGTCGTCGCAGGCGAATGGGGGGCAAAGGTGGTGGGCCCTGCCCCGCGCGGATATATCGTTTCGTGGAGCCGTGTTTGCTCCTTTTGCTCCATCGCGGCGCATCCCACGGCTATAGCCTGCAGGATGAGTTGAAGGAGTTCGGCTTTGCAGAGACCCCTATTGATCCCAGTATGGTCTATCGTGCCCTGCGGGAAATGGAGGAACAAGGGCTCGTGGCCTCCGACTGGGACACCGAGGGCTCAGGCCCGCCACGGCGAGTCTACCAACTGACCGCCCAGGGCGACCAGCACCTGGCTCAATGCGTGGCCGACCTGCGGGAGACGGACCGGGTGCTGCACAGCTTCTTCGCTGCTTACGACCAGCACATGGAGGAGGGGGAGGGTGCGCATCATTGATGATCTGATCGCCTCGTTGAAGGGCGGCGCGCCCCTGCGTGAAGTGCGGGTCTGCGCCTTCTGGACGGCGGTGGTTCTCGACGATGGGCGCTGTGGGCTGGCCTCCACGTTGCGGCCCGATGAGCCTCAGTGTGCCGGCCTGGCTCCTCCAGTGCGACGGGCAGGCCACCTGCTGGAGTGCAGCGCCCTGGAGCTGGCCGAGTATGCCAAATCCGAGAGGCCCCTGGAGGCCGCCTTCGGGATGGCGGCCATCAACGCCCTACTGGAGATTGACGAGAGCCGCTGCGTGGAGCTGAACGCGGAGGAGGTCATTCTGAAACACGGGGCTGGCAAGAACGTAGCCATCGTGGGGCACTTCCCTTTCATTCCCAGAGTGAGGGAAGTAGCCGAGAAGCTCTGGGTGCTGGAAAAGAGGCCAGCCGAGGGAGACCTGCCCGCCGACATGGTCGCAGAGGTGCTCCCCCAGGCAGACGTGGCAGCCATCACCGGTACCTCCCTCATCAACCACACCTTTGAGGAATTGATGAAATTATGCCGCTCCGACGCTCTGGTCATCGTCCTGGGCCCCACCGCGCCCCTCTCGCCTCTGCTGTTCGACTACGGCGTGGATGTGGTCTCAGGCAGCAAAGTGGTGGACGCAGAGACGGTTCTCCGCCACATCAGCCAGGGGGCGACCTTCAAGCAGGTCAAAGGAGTGCGGCTACTAACCATAACGAAGGAGAAAACAACATGATCACTGTGGAGCAGGTGCGGGAGGCATTGAAAGAGGTGATGGACCCCGAGCTGGGCCGCAATTTAGTGGAATTGGGCATGGTCAGGAACCTGCAGGTAGATGATGGGCAGGTGAGCTTCGACCTGGCCTTGACAACGTTGGCCTGCCCTCTCAAGGACAGAATCGTGGCCGAAGCTAGAGCCGCTGTCCTGGCCCTGGACGGTGTAGAAGCCGTGAAAGTCAATCTCACGGAGATGACGACTGCGGAGAGGGAACGTATCTTCGGCGTCCAGGAGAAGCGAGGGGCGGCTGAGGCGTTCAATTCCATTGACCGCGTCGTCGCCGTGATGAGCGGGAAGGGCGGCGTGGGCAAGTCGCTGGTGAGCAGCCTGCTGGCCGTCGCTCTGCGTCACCAGGGGGCGCGGGTCGGGGTGCTCGACGCCGACATCACTGGTCCCAGCATCCCCAAGATGTTCGGCGCTCACCAACATCCCCGTGGAGGCCCCCTGGGGCTTCAACCGGTGGAGAGCAAGACGGGCATCAAGCTGATGTCCATCAATCTGTTGCTTCCCAACGAGGACGATGCCGTCATCTGGCGAGGGCCACTGATCGGAACGGCCATCAAGCAGTTCTGGGGAGATGTGGTTTGGGGCAAGCTGGACTGGATGATCGTTGACCTGCCACCTGGGACATCGGATGCTTCTCTGACGGTCATGCAGTCGCTTCCCCTCTCTGGAGTGGTGTTGGTCAGCTCACCCCAGGGCCTGGCGGGGATGGTGGTGAGAAAGGCGGCTCAGATGGCTGAGCATCTGGGCGTGCCGATTCTGGGGTTGGTGGAGAACATGAGCTACTTCGTCTGCCCCGACACCGGGAAGCGGTACGACATCTTTGGCCCCAGCCACGCTGAACAGACAGCGAGGCGACTAGGTGTACCTTTCCTGGGCCGCTTGCCCATTGATCCGAATATCGCTCAGTTGTGTGACAATGGTGCCGTGGAAGACTACACAGCCGAGGGGTTCGCCACCATTGCCCAACAACTGGCAGAAACAGCACCCCACGCCAGGTGCCCAGTGTTCATGAGCATACAAGAGGGCAATAAGCAAACGGGAAGATGAAGCCAACGTACACCTTACTACAAGCCTTCGTATTGGGCCTGGCTCACACTTTGGAGCCTTGTGAGGACAAGGCGGTCGTTTCCCTGTTCGTGATGTGGTCCAGTCGAAGGCTAAGGGAAGCTATCTACCTGGTCGTCCTCTACGGCCTGGGCATGACCGTCATTGACACTGTCCTGGGCTTCGTCTGCTCATACCTGGGGGTGTCTTTGCTCAGGGAGCACGGCGCTTTGCTCAGTGCCGTTGCTGGGGCGATCACTTTCGTCTTCGGTTTGCTCATGCTGGTCAGTAGTGAAAAAGTCCACCTGGGCCATCACCATGGGGAGACCCCGCTGGAACACCTGAGAACCGAGAACCCTGGGGCGCCGAGCGTCTTTGCTCTGGGGATCGTCAGAGGGTTGCCACCCTGCCCTGTCGAACTGGCCGTCCTGACCTGGGCTGCCTCTGTTGGGCAGATATGGCACGGCACTTTGATGGTGTTCGTCTTTGGGCTGGGGACGACCATAGGCCTGATCCCCTTGGGTTTGATCATGGGCGGGTTGGCAGGAGCGATCAAGAAGACCCGATACGAAGCCTGGGTTCCCAGGATCTGTGGTTTGGTCATGATGGGGTTGGGGATATGGCTTGTTCTGTCGCGCTGAGCGTTTCGCTGGAAAAGTTAGAAATGGCGGAAGGAGGTGAACCAGATGCCAGCTTTTGATGGAACCGGACCCCGGGGACTCGGCCCGATGACCGGCCGCGGGGAGGGGTACTGCGCCATGGCGTTCCCTTCGCCTGGAACGGGGAGGTCCCCATACGGATACGCGGGCGTGGCGGGCGCGCCGATGCGGCCTGTCCTGGGACTGCGTCGGGGAATGCGCTTCGTTCGCGGCAGGGGCCGAGGGCGAAGGCGAGGCCGACACAGATGGTAGAGACCGCGTCGGCTGTTGAAATGTAGATCATTTTTCAAAGAAAGGAGGTGACTGAGATGCCTGGTGGAGATAGAACGGGTCCGATGGGTAGGGGTCCGATGACTGGGCGAGGGGCCGGCCTCTGCGCTGGCTATAACGCTCCCGGATATGCCAACCCCATCCCTGGCCGAGGTTTTGGGAGAGGTTTCTGGGGGCGTGGTTGGGGCGGCGGTGGGCGTGGCTGGCGTCACATGTACTACGCCACTGGCCTTCCCGGCTGGATGCGCTTCGGCGCCGGGTGGCCCACGCCACCGATGGCCGCTACCTGGGAGGACTGGCCCTGGGCCTATGGCGCTCCAGCGCCTGGCCCGATGCCGCGCCAGCAGGAGCTGCAAGTGCTGAGGGATCACGCCGAAGCGCTAAAGGCTCAACTGGATCAGATCGGTGCGCGCATCGAAGAACTTGAGAAGGAGACGTAACAGTGGATAGAAGGGGGATAAAAATCGGGGCGGGTGAACGGAATCGGAAGACTCGCCACCTGCCCCGAGGCCCCCAACCTGCGCGGTCGTCTAGCGACTGGCAGGAGAGGTACAGTTAAATTATACTGTCAACAGGGAGGAATTGCAAATGAAGATCGTCGTCACAGCCAACGGCACGAATCTGGACGCACCGGCCAGTCCGGTTTTTGGCCGGTGTCCTACCTACATGTTTGTTGATACGGAGACAATGGAATTTAAAGCCATTCCCAACCCGGCCATGTCCGCGCCGGGCGGAGCCGGGATCCAGGCGGCACAGTTCGTCATCGAGCAGGGCGCCCAGGCAGTGCTGACCGGGAACGTTGGCCCCAATGCCTACAACGTTTTCCAGGCCGCCAACGTGCCCATCTACCTGCTCACCGGCGGGACGGTGAGAGAGGCAGTGGAAGCATACAAGGTAGGACAGTTGCCATCCGCCGCCGAAGCCAGCGTCCAGGCTCACGCCGGGATGGGCCGAGGCATGGGGCGAGGCGCTTTGGGGGCAACGCTTCCACCTACGCCACAGCCCGCTTCCCGTGAAGAAGAAGTTGCAACCTTGAAGCAAACGGCCAGTGACCTGCGTCAGCAGTTGGCCCAGATCATGGAACGGCTCGATAAATTGGAAAAGGAGAGCTAGAAATGCGCATTGCGATATCTGCCGACGATAAAAACGACCTCGACAGCGTGGTTAGCCTGCACTTCGGTCGCTGCCCCCACTACATCCTGGTGGACGTGGAAGGTCAAGAGGTCAAAGTCATCCAGTCTGTGGATAATCCCTACTACAGCCAGCACGCTCCGGGCCAGGTGCCAGGCTTTATCCACAGCCAGGGAGTGAACGTGATGTTGACCGGTGGAATGGGCCGCCGAGCCATTGGCTTCTTCGAGCAGTACGGCATCGAAGCCGTGAGTGGCGCGTCGGGCACGGTGCGCCACGCCCTGGAGCGCTACCTGGGCGGTGAGCTGCGAGGCGTCCAACCCTGTCGCGAGAGCATCGAGCACGCTCATGGAGAGCCTGCTCTGAGCGCCGCTTCGCTTACGGTCGAAGGGTATGAGCAGGACGAGGCAGGCCGCTTGCGCGAGGAGGCCGAGATGTTGCGTGACCAACTGGACGAGGTGATGGCTCGGCTGGATAAGCTGGATGCGTCTTGAGGATGTAACAAGTGCTCGGAGCCCCGTCCCCGGGGCGACTTCGCTGGCGACGCCCCCGAGGACGGGGGCTGAGAGCATTTTCAAGGACTTTCCGGGAGATCTCTGAAGAAAGAGGAGGTAGTGAGCAATGTCCGAAAGCAAGCATGATGTAGTTCGTCAGGCCGGCGATTTGATGAGGGGAGGTCATCACTGAGCCGAGGCGATCCTGCTCGCCGTGGGCGGGCACGTCCTGGGCCACCTCGATTCCAGCACCGTGAGGATGACCACCGGCTTCGCCGGTGGTGTGGGGGGAAGCAGGCAAGAGATGTGCGGGGCGTTCAGCGCGGGGGTGATGGTCATCGGCGCGCTGCACGGGCGCAGTAGCCTGGAGGAGGATTCCGAGCCGGCCCGCCAATTGGCCACCCTCTTTCGGGAGCGCGTCGCCGCCGAGTTGGGCACTACCCGCTGCGCTCCCCTGTACGAACAGTTCCATGCTCCTGACGGATCCGGTTCATGCTCCGTCTTGGTCGAGCGCGTCGCACAGAT
Source organism: uncultured Anaerolineae bacterium (assembly GCA_964592085.1). Classification (GTDB taxonomy): domain Bacteria; phylum Chloroflexota; class Anaerolineae; order VGOG01; family VGOG01; genus CAZQDO01. The sequence goes on from CAZQDO010000224.1 coordinate 8,676, forward strand.
CCTTCTGGATCTGCTGGCTGAGGGAGGTTAGGAGTGGAGGAGTTGATCCGAGAATTCATCAACCAGCGCGTCTGGGCAGTGGTGGGGGCCTCAACGAACCCACAGAAGTACGGTCACAAGATATTCCGCGACCTGCGGGCAGCGGGCTACACTGTCTACGGTGTCAACTCCGGTGGGGGCGAGATTGACGGTCAGAGGCTATACTCCAGTTTGGCCGATCTGCCGGAGAAGCCAGCGGTGGTGGACATCGTTGTCCCACCGAAGGTCACGGAGGAGATCGTCCACCAGTGCGCGGAGCTCGGGCTGGAGAGGGTCTGGATGCAACCTGGCTCGGAGTCAGAGGAGGCCATCCGCTTCTGCCAGGAGAAGGGCTTCAAGGTCGTCCACGGCGCTTGCGCGATGATCCAAAAACGGGAATGGTGAGGGGTGGTGGAAGATGGTTTACGTTGATATCGAAAAGTGCACGGGCTGCGGAACCTGTGTCCAGGCTTGCCCTGTGGAGGCCATCAGCCTGGTCGGAGGCACAGCCCAAGTTGACCAGGAGAGGTGCACGGATTGCGAGGCCTGCGTGGAGGTTTGTCCCAACGGAGCTATGCTGGCCGTGAGGGAGCCGGTGGCGGTCCCCAGCGTGCGTCCGGCGCCCGAGGTCATCCAGATCAGGTCGCAGCCAGCACCTGTCTCCTTGTGGGCCAGGGCTGTGCCTGCTGTGGGAGCGGCATTGACCTTTCTGGGCCGTAACGTCGTTCCCCGTGTGGCAGACCATTTGCTCCACACCCTGGATGGCAGGCTGGAGCAAGAGCAGTCTAGCCCTGCCATGGGAGCGTCGGGCAGCGGCTCTCCGGCCTCTGGGGGCAGGGGCCTGAGTTTTCGCCGTAGGAGGAGGCGAGGAC
>CAZQDO010000225.1:0-9525 GCA_964592085.1 uncultured Anaerolineae bacterium
GATGTATACAAGGCCCCTATGGATGCTTTGACCCTTCGCTTTGCAATGAACTTGGCGACCTGGGGCGTGCTGCAAATGATCATCGTTGCACGCGTACCACTTATTATCTCTGTAACGACCAACATCCGGAATGCAATAACCCAAATGCCTGCGGAATCAACCCCTATGTGACGAGCGATATCGTTGCCGTAGCCACTTTCCAGTATCCCAGGTGCCAGGGAACCTTCCAGGTACTCTCACCCGCTGGTGGCCTGTGGGGCTACATGCCAAATAGGGACGTCGATGGTTACCAGGCCTGGAACTGGGTAGATATCCTTAATCACAACATCGGCGATTTCAATTGGCTGAAGCTGCAATGAAACGGCTAGGCTGGCTAGCCCTTGCTTTACTATGCCTCTGGTTGTCTGTGTGTGTTAGATACACAGCCGCTCGGACAGAGGAGATAATAGCTCGGAGCAACCGGGCCATGGTTGATGTGGCCGCTAACTTCCGGATTAGCGGCCACATGGCTATTTTCCTTCTTGATAGCGCAGGGCAGGCAGATACACTAGGCCCTACGACTAATTTGCCTCACACTCTCGCCGCTGCTAGGGCGTACATTGATATGGCAGAACAATCGCCCTATACCAGCCCACAGTATTTCGAGCGCGGCCATGTCTATAGCTTGGACCGTATGCCTGACGATAAAGTTGTTTTCGGCCAGTGGCAATGCCAACCTTTGGATTCCTACCAACTTTTCAGGGCCAGTGTATTTGGTCCCTGGAGCTATTTTGCCCTGATGCGTACTGCTGAACTACATTACATAGCTGAGGAAGGTGATCTGTACCACTTGGCTGGCGAGGTGAGCGGGGGCTCTATTCTCCGTGAATTAGGTCTTACCGCCTTCCCAATGTTCAATATCTACGATCCAGCGGAATACGATCACGTAGATGTCTGGATTGACACAAGAGATTACTATGTCCGGCGCATAGTTATCACTCGTCCTCCAGGCAAAATCGGTGGGCAGCCCGATCCAGGCGGCCGACTCGAGCTTGAGCTCGATGGTTTTCGGAAAGAGATGCGCCTTTCTGTGCCGGAAATAAAGGATAGTACTAAAACCTGCGACAGGAGGGATGAATGAGGAGGCATAGACACATCACGCTGATAACCTTTATCTTAGCAATAATAACACTGGCAGCATGTACCGGTTCGCCAGTCATTTCTTCCAGACCCACGACCCAACCGATGGCCGTGCCAACAGCTACGATGACTTCAGTTTCTGTCACTTTAATCTCTCCCACAGCAACATTGGAGCCACTTGTTGCCACGCCTATCCTACCCACCGTTACAAGGTCTACGGCCATTACTACTCCTGTGGCTGAAGCCAGGAAAGAGATCGTATTTGAGACCGATGCATTGCGCTTAGAGTTAGCCTCCAATGGTCGAATACAAGGTATTGTGGATAAAACCACAGGTGTAAATCATATACAGTATCTCGATCCCTTTATGGCAGCGGTTTATGAGAATCAAAGCCTGTATCCGACCGCGATGTGGCTGGAAAACGATCAATTAAAAGCTACGCTCGGCACCACATCTCAACTTACGATAGCCCTTCGTGTCAAACATTTTAGCCACTTTCTCACGTTTGAGGTGCTCGAGTTCCAGGGGCCACTCGCTAGCCCAATCCGCTTTGTCCAGCTCCCTGTCAACTTGTCCGAGGTCAAGACCATTGATGGCTGTGTCAACGGCGTTGGTAATGCTGGCTTTGCTGTCTATATCTTGGCATTGAACAATCAGGCAAAAGTAGACGCCGATGCAGGGCGAGGACAAGGAGTGATTGCTGCTAATGTTTGGCAACCCTCGGAGATAAGAGGGGCGAAAGTTGCCGTATTCGGTGCTCCGCCTAGCCAAGCGGCAAATATCGCGAGGGAAATATTGGGAGAGGAAGCCCCCTTCTGCAAGTAATCGCTGAGTTTGCTCATTAGCGGTAGCTGCCTTGCCCTATTGATGGTGAAGGCCCTTGGTTCATGGCCTGAAGCCCATGTTCTCTGTTCCTTACATGCGATTAGCATAGCTTGTCCCCTTCTCTGTTAGTGCCTACACCCTTGTCGGCCCACCCACAGCGCAGGCCTTCGTCAAGGGACAGGCATTGCAGCAGCCATCGCAGCCCTCGGCCACTGACTTAAGATAGCCCATCGGCGACAAATCCTCCACTATTTGCGTAAGCAACTCCTCGCTGCGTCCTAACTTCCGTGCCAACTCCACTTGGCTGTGGACACCCACCTGCGTCACCCGCCCTAAAACTTTCTGCAACACCATCCCCCTCCTCTGACTAAGACCCCAAATCCACACTAAATTCAGGATCTCGTCCAGACCTCATACAGCTGCCTCACGCCCTCGAAGACTAAATCTGGTTTGACGGGGGAGTTTTCCAGCTCTGACCGGCTGGTAGCGCCCGAAAGCACAAGAATGGTGATCAGGCCAGACCTCCTTCCCCCCAGAATATCGGTCTCCAGGCGGTCGCCGATGACGGCCGCCCCTTCTTTACCCACCCCCATTCTGGCCAGGGCCAGGTCGAAGATGGCCGGCTCCGGTTTTCCCACCACGCAGGGGGCCACACCAGTGGCCGCCTGCAAAGCTGCCAGGATGGCCCCATTGCCTGGGATGAATCCCTCCTCTGTCGGCAGGGTCTTGTCTGGATTGGTGGCGATAAACCTGGCCCCGCCACGGATCAACAAAGCGGCGGCTCTGAGTTTCTCGTAGGTGATCTCACTATCCATGCCCACAACCACAAGGCCGGCTCCCTTTTGGGTGAGGGTATACTTCTCTCGCAGGGCAGCATGCAGGCCCTCCTCGCCGATGGCATACACCCTGGCTCCCGGCTGGGCTATCTTCTCCAGGTACAGAGCCGTGGCCTGAGCCGAAGTTAAGACGTCACTTTCTTTGATGGCAATACCCATCTTGGCCAGTTTGGTCACGTACTGGCCTGGCGTGCGGGTGGAGTTGTTGGTGAGCAACAGGAAGGGAATCCCTTCCGTCTGCAGGAGGGCAATGAATTCCCTGGCACCAACGATGGCCTCGTCGCCACAGTAGAGGACGCCGTCCAGATCAATGATCAGACTGTTGATGGAGCTGGAGGTTAGAGATCGGAGATTGGAGGCTTGCCCTGAGCCTAGTCGAAGGGTTGGAGTCCCGAACTTGTTCGTGGTGGCGGCTCGATAATCTTCGACAGTATCAATGTCAGCAAAAATAGCCTCTGTTTCCACTTCGACTTCCTCCAGTTCGTCCTCGTGTTCGGCGATGAGCTGTCGTCCACCCTGGTCGCCATGCACTTCCAGCAACTCCGCGAAAAGCGAACGGTCGAAGAGCACCGGATTGCCCCGTCGGCCCCGATGGGTGGGGACGACGATGGGTGCATGGTTCTTCCGGTAGCGCTCGATGAGCTTCGCGATGACCTCCGTCGTGACGCCCGGCTGGTCGGCCAGGACGAAGAGGGCCGCGCTGACCTCCGGCTTCACGGCCAAAAGCCCCGCCTGCACCGAGCTGCTCAGGCCCGACTTCCACCTCTCGTTGACAACGACCTGGACGGACCGGTCGGCGATGCTCGCTCCTATCTCCGCCGCTCGACAGCCCAGGACAACGATGACCTGCTCGACGGGCGAATCCAGAACGACGTCCACCACGTGTTGGAGCATGGTCCTGTCGCCCACGGGCAGCAGTTGCTTGGGCTGGCCGAAGCGCTGCGACTCGCCAGCAGCCAGCACGATGGCCGCTACCCCTGGGGTTATCACCTCCAGCACCGGCTCAGGAGCTCGTAAGGAGGCGATGACGACTCTCTCGATGCGCTCGTTTTGTAGGGCGAGATGGGCAATGTCGCGCGCTTCGTCCAAGGGGCGGTCTTTCGTTATTTGGTTCAGGATGGGGATGGCTCTCGCGTGCTCAGGGAGACCTTTCAGGCCGCCTTGAGGATGGCTGAGCACCGTGGCGACCATCTCGGCAGTCACAGGCTCGCCAATGGCAGCGCCGGCGAGGCTTGCCACCAGCTCAGGACGGTGGACGTGTTCTTCAGCTAAAGGCTTCCCCAGAACGGTAAGGTCGGTCATGGGCACGAGAATGGTAGTCGAGGCGGGCACCACCGGCTCGTGGGCGGCGGGGGCCTTGAGAGCGCGGTGGCGAGCCCCATCGGCCTCCACCAGGACGACTGCTTCACTTAGCCGTTGGGACAGGAGGTCCACCAGGGAGAGGGCCACCCCTTCCAGCTTATTGGGGCGCACAGGGTAATCTCTGTCGCTTCCCCCCAAGGCAGCCGGATCAACCTCCTCCAGGCGGCGACTGGACAGGAAGACCTTGGAGTAGCGAGCCAGTAGTTCAGGCATCTGGAGTAACGCCTCTTCCTCCTCTGCGAGGAGCAAGTACTCGTTCTCCCTGGGGATCGGCTCCAGGATCTTGGTTGTGGTGGTGAACACCACCAGCTTTCCGATTCCAGCCAGCTCATCCATCAAGCGTAGGGCTGCCGTCGTTTTCCCTCCGGCCCCGACGAAGGAGATGACCTCTTTGGATTTGACGTTCAGAGCTTGATGCAGTCGCATTTCACCTGATTATACCAGGTTTCAACTCACTTGGCAACAAAGAGCCACCTGCATTAGTTGTGCGGGTGGCTCTGCTATCCAGTGTAGACGGCGCTGCCCTAAAGGTTCTCGATAGACACTGGCTCCACCGGGTCGGCCAGCTCGAAGCCGAAGACTTTGGAGTAGAAGTAGAGCTCAGCGTCGAGGGCGCGCTTGATGTTCTCGGCGCGGCGGAAGCCGTGTTGCTCCCCTTCGAAGGGGAGGTAGGCCACGGGCAGCCCCTTGGCGCGCACGGCCTCGAACATCGTCTCCGCCTGATTGGGTGGCACAACTTTGTCTTCGAGTCCCTGGAAGAGGATCATGGGACACGAGAGGCGATGGGTAAAGTGGATTGGCGAGCGTTCCTTGTAGAGGTCGCGTCGCTCAGGATAGGGACCGACCAGCCGATCCAGGTAGCGCGACTCGAACTTGTGGGTATCCTTTGCCAATGCTTCCAAGTCGCTGATCCCGTAGTAGCTCGCGCCGGCCTTGAAGATGTCGCGGAAGGTGAGCGCGCTGAGCGTGGTGTAGCCGCCTGCGCTGCCGCCACGGATGGCCAGCCGATTCTCATCAACCTCGTCCCGCTCCACAAGATAGCGCGCACCGTTCACACAGTCGTCCACGTCAACGACGCCCCACTGCCCCTCTAGCCGCTGACGATACGCCCGGCCATAGCCCGTGCTGCCGCCATAGTTCACGTCGAGCACCGCCATGCCGCGACTGGTCCAGTATTGAATTCCTAAGCTGAGCGTGCTGGAAGTCGCCCCCGTCGGCCCGCCGTGGATGATGACCAGCAATGGCGGTCGCTCGCCGGATGGTGCAACGTAGTCGCGGTTCTTCGGGGCATAGAAAAAAGCGTGCGCCGTCAGCCCGTTCTCAGTTGGGAACTCGATCTCCTGCGGGATGGACAGATACTCAGGATCAATCGCGATCTCGCCGGAGCGGCGCAGCACCTCGAGCCGCCGCGTGGCGAGATCGAGCTGGATGATGGACAATGGCTCAGTCGGCGAACCTGCCAGGAACACGGCGCGCCCCGGCGCCGCTCGTACGTACTCGATCTCAGTATAGGGGGTTTCGATAGGCTCCAGCTTGCCCGTCGTCGTGTCGAGGCTGGCCAGACGCCAGGTTCCCTGCTGAGTGTAGGCGCAGATGATGCGGCGGGCCGACTCGAAGGCATAGATGGACATACCGAAGATCCACTGCGGCAACCCGAACTCGGCTTCCATCTCGACGAGAGGCTCTACCTGCCCATCGCGCCAGCGATAGAGATTCCACCAGCCCGTGCGGTCGGAGACGAAGTGCAGGACGCCGTCCGGCGACCACTCCGGCTGGAAAATGGATTCTTCCTCGCCACCTGCGACTCGTTCAGCCTGACCTAGCGAGCCATCAGCCCGTAATTCACCCACCCACAGCTCGGTTCCATTCCACGGCATGTTGGGGTGATTCCAGGTGAGCCACGCCAGACGAGACCCGTCCGGGCTGAGGCGCGGCGACGAGTAGAAGTCGTTCCCGGAGACGAGCACCTGGCCACTGTCGCCCCCCTCAAGATCGAGGCTCACGATGGCATTGACCGCCTCCCGCTCAGAGTTGGTGTGATCTTCGCGTATGCAGATCATGCGGCCCCGGCGGGGAACGATGACGCCGTCCGCGTAGCGCAGGCTCGCCTCAGGAGTGATGGGGCGTGGCTCAGCGCCGGCATCCTGGCGGTAGAGGCGCTGGTCGGCGAAGTCGGAAAAATAAACGGCTACCGCTTGGCCGTCGGCGACGACGAAGGCGCCGCCCCCGTACTCGTGCACTCGCGTTCGAGCATTGAAGGGCAGTGGCGTGACGTCGGTCATCCGCCCATCCGACGTCCGCCGCACGATGACGTACCGACCACCCTCCGTTGGCCGACTCTCGACCCAGTAGACATCTTGACCATCGAGCGCGATCTGCCCCAGCCTGATGGTTTCAGCTACGATCAGATCCGAGGTGATGGGCGATTTCCAGGAGCCATACGGAGCTACTTTTGGTTCAGCCATGGTGAACATCTCCTTCCCTGTCTATGTCTTGTAAAAGCTTTCGCCCCAGATCGCCACAATCTGGCCGAAGTAGATTCTGTGATAGGCTTTCTGGGGGTAGTGTCTCTCAATATCGGGATCGAGAAAGCGAGCGGGCTCCAAGTCGTCCCAGTAGATCTTGCGACATTCGACGATGAGTTCGGCCTCGGCGAAGCCGGGCGCGGCTATCTGCGTGGAGGCAATGGGGGTGAGGCCCGACTCGGCGATTTTGTCCCCATCGCGGCCCGATTTCGTGCCCAGCAGTTGCAGGGCATCGTGGCAGTCTTCAGGGAACGCGCAGAGGGTGAACGTATCGTACCGCTCCATGAACTGGTAGGTGTAGCGGGTCGGGCGCACCACGACTTGCACGAAGGGTCTTCCCCACATCCTCCCCAGGCTACCCCAGCCGACGGTCATGGTATTGAAGGCTGGCGCTAAGCCCTCTGCGAAATCGCCGGCGGTCAGAAGCAGCCCCTGCTTCGCCCAGAGAAGATGGGCCTTCACAAGGAATTTGTCAAACGGAATCGGTTGGCGCGTCATGCAGATCTCCTCTCTTTTCTGAGTTAGTAGAACCCTACTTTCCAGCAACACTCAACAGGGAGGTCACCGAAACAATGGCGCTTCAGATGAGCTTTAACATTATCCTGTATCCAAAGCTCAATCCAAAGCCGATCAATACCAGACCGGCTATCGCTGAAACATACCTGAACACTTTCGGCGTGATGTACTTCCGCCCTCCGTGAAGCAGAGCCGATAGAGCCAGGAACCAGATGGTTACGCCAATCAATATCCCGCCACTGATCATCAGGCTGTTGTGCAAACTGAAATCTCGTGTGGCCACGTTCGCGCCGATGATGCCCGACCAGAACAGAAGCACGGCAGGGTTGGTGATAGTGAGCAGTATCCCGGAAACGAAGTGTTTGTCGTCTTGCTCTTGGGTGTCTAGGGTCAAGCTGTGACGCTCGAAGGCGTCCTTGATGTTGACGTATCCCATGTAGAAGAGGACGAGAATACCGAAAGCTGACAGAACGACGTTGAACAGCTCGACTTCGGTCAGAAAAGACAACCCGCCGAAGATCGCCACCAGATACGCTACCAGGGCGACCTCGACACCAGCACCAAAGAGAATACAGTCTCCGAAACCGCCCTTGAGCCCACGACGAATCATTTCAATGTTCGTCGGCCCTATTGGGGCCGCTACAGAGAGACCCAGAGCAATACCTTCCAAGACCAATGACATCTATCCTTCTCCTGAGGTACCAGGGCGGAGGAGTTGTGCTCTTGCTTGACCACCTCGTACCGCAATCAGACGACGTCTCCTTGCTGGGCAACGCCCTCCCAATCGAAAGTCGCTATCGCCTGCTCCCAGACGCTATCTGACACCACGCCACCACCCTCGTATCCCGCCTCCGCCGCCAATCTGCATGCGTACGAAACAAAACGCCCGGAGACGTTCTGGCCCGTTTCGATATGTAGCAGCCATGCGCGTGAAAAAGCCCCCCCTTCTTCCAACAGACCACTTTCGTGAAAGGCCGCCCGTATCCGCTCAAGGTCGTAAGCAATAGCCCGGTGCTCTGCTTGCCATGAGACCGTCTTGCTAGGCCAACTTCGTTGGCACGTCAGCAGCGCGTACTGAGCGCGCACGTCTCCGTTGATTGGCGCACCCACCGAACCTGGGTTGAGGGCCAATAGCCCGTCTTGTTCCTGCTTCCACGGAATGTGCGAATGTCCGCACACCAACACTGGCTCTTTGACTTGAGCCAGGGCTCGATCCAACTTGGCTGGATCACGGCCTGGTAGCAGAAGGCCAGCCCTCCTGAACGCATCTAAAGCAACCGGGTCCCGATCCGGAAAAAGGTGTTCCGATGGACTTCGCGGAGAACCATGCACGACGCGGATGGGCGCAGCGTCATCCAGCGTAACGATACGCTGTTCGGGGAGCGCCGCGATGAAATCAAGTATCTCTCTATTGAGGCGGAGATGCGACCAACGCACGCTCGCCCATTGTTTGCTCGCTCGCCAGCCATCTGATACGTTCCCGACATCGTATGCCAGCAGGTAGCCCTCACTGTTGCCCCGAATCATCCAACTGTCAAGTGAGCGCAGCAGGTTGAACGTTTCCAGTTGATGTGGCCCGCCGGTGGTGAAATCGCCGGCCACGATGATGCCATCCACGCCCTGCTGCCGTACGTCCGCCAACACCGCTTCCAGTGCAGGCAGGTTGCCATGGGTATCGGCCAGAACCGCCAACCGCATGACTTCTCTACCCCCGCTGCATCCACATAGCGAAACGCTCGACCTTACTCTTTACCCTGCCCAGCGCAGTCCTCATTGGTTTCACACAAGTCCGACTCTTTGATCCACCCGGTGGTGATCCCTTGACTACCGCGATATTCGCCTCTGACCCAATCCCCCTCAACCTCAAGAACCCGCAAAACGTCTCCCTCGATGATGTATGATTTCCCCCGCTCGTTCTCATCCGGATGATTGTAAAAGCAAGCCCTCTCACTGGCCACCATCCTGATGAATTTCCATTCCTCTCTTTCGGTGAGCTCAAAGACCACCCCTTCTTCGTCAAAGCGAGGCTCGACGTTCCAACACCCGCCTGGCTCTTCCTCCAGGCTGATCTTCACCTGATCGTTTCCCAGCAGCTCTATCGTCCCCCTGGTGTCTGAAGTCGCAATCTCTACCCTGGAGTTCTGCATCCGACCGACGAAGAGAAACGAGCAGCTAAAACGTGGGGCCTGCGTTTTCTCATCCCAGCCTGTGTAATTCTCGTAGAAGCCTGTAACCACGGCATCGTTTACGGCTATGGATAATAGCCCGTCATCGTAGCTCCCTGGCTGCAAGGCGATTTCAGTGGGTGTTGGAGTTGAAGTAATGGTTGGTGTGGGTAGTGG
>CAZQDO010000226.1:0-1957 GCA_964592085.1 uncultured Anaerolineae bacterium
ATCTCGTACTGATCGCACAGGCCGTCGCCGTCGGAATCTTCATCGCCAGGGTAGCAACCGTCGGAAGGTGGCTCGGCCAGGGCCTGCCCTGAGCCAAGTCGAAGGGCCTCCATGCCAGGCGGTGCCGCCAGTTCGTGAATGCCGGCCAGTCGCGGGTCGCGCAAGGCGAGCCTCTGGCCAATGACGTAGCCCGGCAGGGCGGAGTTGGGCTGGGCTGCCTCCTGCAACCCCTCAATAAAAGCTTGTAACGAAGGACTCGTCGTCTCGTCGGTGGGCTGGGCTGGAGGCCGCATTCCTTCAGGTTGGGGCTGATCGGGTGACGGGCCGGCTGCCTCGGCGCGATGGATATGGAAGAAGCGATCCATCCGCCAGGAGGTATACAGCGGCGACCCCACCATGCTGAGGATGACAGCCGTTACCACAGCGACGTAAACTGGCTTGCGGCGGTGGTGGGCCATCAGTCCCCAGACGAAGAGAAGAACGACGGCAAGGGAGCTCAGGGAACTGAGAGATCTCAAAGAAATGAGGGAACTCAAGGCACCCAGAAGGGAAGTCCCCTGAGTTCCCCCAATTTCCCCTGAGGTCCCCTGAGTTCCCGTTTGAAAATCCGCCACCACGTGTGCCCTGGCGCCATACTCCTCGCCAACGCGGGGGAAGTCGAGATCTAGCACCTGTCGCACGGGGAAGCCATCGGCGTCCACCCACAGCTCGCCCTGGCCCGCCATGGCCTGGAAAAGGGGTGAGGGAGCCAACTGAACGTTGGGCGGCAGATCGGCCGCATACTCCTGCTCCAGCCGTTGACGCAGCACCTCGGCGAAGCGAGGCCCGTCAATGCGAAAGCGGTAGCAGGCTCCAGATGACAACTGGCAATCGGCCATCTGCTCCACGTCTCTGGCGGCCTCCAGATAAGCCAGGTAGTCACCGCCGGGCGCGACCAGGCCCATGGGGCTCTCTGCCATGCGTTCCTCTCCTTGCTCGCGGATGATGGTCTTCGATCCCTCCTGGATGACCTCCATCAGGGGTTCGACAGCGGCCGGGTTGGCCTGTCCCATGGCGCCGGCCACCAGGTCGTTGGGTGGCCCCGCCTCAGGCCACACCCGCACGCGGTTGTGCTCAGGCTGCTCCACCTCTCCCTCCAGGAAAAAGCGAACCTGCTCCTCCTGCCGGCCGAGCTGACTCCACACAGGTCGAGGGATGAGGGTCTGCTCGACCCCGGCCTCGAAGGCATAGCCGCTGTCCTGGGCTTTTCGCCAGGCTTCACGAAGGGCTTCCGCCGGGCTGAGGGAGGCGGCGAAGCCCTCGAACGCTCGTAGCGTGACGACTGCCCCGGCCAGCAAGGCCAGAGACAGAAACAGTGTCAGCAACGTGTTTCCTCGGCGTTTCATGTTAGTCCCCATCATTAGTTCTCCTTTCCCTCTTGAAAACGCTCTCAGCCCCCGTCCTCGGGGGCGTCACCAGCGAAGCTATCCTGCGGAAGCGCTGTCCTGAGCCTGTCGAAGGGTCGCCCCGGCGACGGGGCTCCGAGCACTTTCCGGGAAAGCTCTGATGACTCTTACCCGGCCTGGCCAGCTCGCGCCACTCGCCGGATGGCCGGCAGCAGGTCGGTGCTCAGCTTGGCTTTGAGGATGAAATCGTCCGCGCCGACTTCCATCGCCGCTTGTCGGTAGACTTTGGGGTCTAGCAAGGTCAGAACGATAATGCCCACTTTGGGCAACATGGCCCGCAGGCGGTGGATGATCTCCAGCCCACACATGCCGGGCAGGTTCAGATCAACGAGGATGACCTGCGGCAGCAGGTCCTGGGCCAAGGTCAGGGCTTCCTCGCCTGTGTGCGTTACGCCGACCACGGTCAGCTCGTCGTGCCGTTGCAGGAATTCGGTGGCCACGCGCAAAAAGGCTTCGTGGTCGTCCACCAGCAAGACGCGCCTGCCGTGCAAGGCCCCGCGCAGAGACGCTGG
>CAZQDO010000226.1:1967-9514 GCA_964592085.1 uncultured Anaerolineae bacterium
ATCCCCTTCTATATCCATTGGATTCGACATGGTTGGTTTCCCCTACCTTGTGTTCTTTTGTTAGACGGCGTCCGCCAGGGACTCCACTCAAGCCCTGGCTCAGGCTACAAAACCCCGATGGGACTGGGAAGGATCGGCTCTGGGCGGGGTGGCGGGCGCGCTAATCTCCCATTTTCATTTTAGCATAAGCTAGATTGTCTGTCTATGGGGTGTTACCCTACCTCTGGACAAAAAAAGACCCCATTTTGGGGTCCGAGTTCCGATTGTCGATTTTCGATTGTGATTCGGGAAATCGTAAGTCGAAAATCGCAAATCCTACAGGAAAACCAGGCCGTGTTTGATGGCTGTGCGCATGAGCCCGGTCACATCGTGAACATTGAGCTTGGACATCAGGCTGGCACGGTGCTTTTCCACGGTTTTCACACTGACGTGCATCATCTGGGCGATGGCGGTGTTGGTGTGCCCTTCAGCAATGAGCTGCAATACTTCGCGCTCTCGCGGCGTGAGATGGTCGAAGAGGCCGAGCTCTTCGGAGTCAGGCCGACGAGCCAAGAATTCATCCAGGAGTGATGCGGAAATGGCCGGGCTGAGATAGATCTCGCCTCGGACGGCGGCACGGACAGCCAGCAGCAGTTCTTCTGTGACGGAGCGTTTCAGCAGGTAGCCTCTGGCGCCTCTTCGCAGGGTCTGCCGCACCAGGGTTTCGTCGGAGTGCATGGAAAGGATCACCACCTGCGTCGCCACCCCCAGGCCGCGGACCCGCTCGGTGGCCTGAACCCCATCCAGGCGTGGCATGGCAATGTCCATCACCAGCACGTCGGGCCGCAAGCGCTGGACCAGTTCGACGGCCGCGTAGCCGTCGGCCGCTTCGCCAACGACTTCGATGTCCTCAGCTCTCTCCAGAAGCGCGCGGATGCCCTGCCTCACCAGGTGGTGGTCGTCAGCGACGACGACGCGAATCACTGGTGCTCCTCCTCTCAATGTGCGCTTTCTGCACGGGGATACGGGCCCTCAGGCGTGTGCCCTGACCTGCCCCGGACTCGATCTCCAACTTTCCGCCCAGCACTTCGAGCCGTTCCCGCATCCCCAGCAAGCCGATGCCTGCTTCGGACATCCCGATCTGTTCGTCAAACCCTCGCCCATCATCCTCCACCGACAAGCTGACGGTTTCCGCGTCGCAACGCAGCCCAACCCTGACCTGGCTCGCCTGGGCGTGTTTGGCTATGTTCGTCAACGCCTCCTGCAAGAAGCGGTACAGGCAGATATTGGTCGCCTCGGACAACACCGGCAGTTTTGCGCCAACGTAATCAACGGACAACTGGGTACGCTCAGCAAAGTCGCAGCAAAGGCCCTCCAGGGTGTAGTTGAGGCCCACGGTATCGAGCGCGGGAGGACGCAGGCCATGTGCCAGTAACCGAATCTGCTCCATGGTGGTTTCGGTCAAGACCACGGCATCTCCCAGACGTTGGCGGAGTGAGATAGCCTCCTCTGGTAAATCGGACTGTATCAACTCCAGGCTGATTTTGAGGGCAGTCAGGGCCTGGCCGGCCTCATCGTGCAGCTCGCGCGACAAGCGGTGGCGTTCTTCCTCCTGGGCAGAGACGACTTGCTGAGTGAGCCGTGCCAGCCGCTCGCGACCAGCCTGCACCTGCTCGAACACCCGCTCGCGCTCGGCAATCTCCCATTGAAGTGCTTCATTGACCTCTGTTAGCTCGGCGGTGCGCAATTGCACCAGATCCTCAAGGTGTTCGCGGTGTTTCCTTAAGTCCTCCTCCACCCGCTTGCGCTCAATGATCTCCCGTTGGAGACGACGCTGCAGATTGGCCACGGCCCGGAATGTGATCTCGATCAGCACCAGTGCGCCGGCCATGCCTATCAGCCAGTCAATCAGGTCATCAACGAGCGGAACACCCCGCAGGAAGTAGTAAGCTTCCAAGAGGGCGAGAAAGAGGGCAGCCAGACCAATAGCGCCCCACTTGACTCGGCGTAGACGGCGCAGCTCATCGTCCATGAGTTACTGAACCCTCTTTTCACTGTCAGGAAGAGTGATCTCCAACAAGCACGTCTCGCCGGTTAGAGGCAGCAGCACCTGCCCACCGGCCAGCTTCAGGTCGAATCGCTTTGTTTCATCGCCGCAGCGCACTTCCAGAAGTGCCGGCAGGCCCTCGGAGTCTCCTTCGGGCGTGATCTTGTGCGCCCACACTTTGAGCTCCTGAGCCTGTTTGACAGGCACCTGGAAGGTGGCGTAGCGTAGTGAGAAAGGTGCCGTCACCTCGCCAGTGGCAGCCTGGTAGCGTTGTTCGCCCTCGGCATATCCCAGCCGCACCTCTGACGTCGTCGGCTGGCCGCCAGTCGTGACGGCGAAGGTGGCCCGCCCACCCTCGCTCAGGTCCTCCCGCAACTCCACCACCACACGGCGGGCGAATGCCCTGCGGCGTACCATGGTGATGGTCATTCCCAGCACCAGTACACCAGCCAACAAGGCGCTGGCCCGCATCGCGGGATCCTGCCAGATGACCAGGCCGTGCAGGAAGATACTGGCCAGGAAGATGGCGTAGATGCCTACAGTAAGCAATGGATGGCCCAGTAAGCGGTAGACCACCTCCGGCATGAACTCACCCTTCCGCCGGCTAGAGACCAACAGAAGAACCGGGAAAATGCCAGCCAGTAGCGAAACAACGATCACGCCTATGAGGCTGAGCGGGCCTGGGAACGATTCCCGTCCGGTGAACAACAGCACCTCGGCCAACAAAAAGACCATGATCACCGGGCTTGCCGACAGGAGGAAACGGCCACGCTCGCCCAGGCGGTCGAGAAGAGACAGAGAGAGGGAGAGGCGGGAAGAGGGGGAGATGGTCTCTGCATTGTCGCGTCCTCTTTGCTTTCCCGTGCCCTCATCCAGAGCTTGCCAGATTTCATCGGGAAGCTGTCGCCCCCGCCGGGCAGCAAAACGAATCCGATAGCGGGTCTCGCCGCTACGGGCAGGGCCGCCTCGTCCCCCCACCTCCTGCACGAAGCCTTGCTCCACCAGATCCTCCAGCAGAGCGCGACCGACTTCTTCCCCCTGGCCAATTTGTGCCACTACCTCAGCCAGGCTCACCTCTCCCTGACGCATCATCCAGTTGATGAGGTGCCGTAGGGAATCGGGCAGCGTCAAGACATCGGCCATCTGGAGGCCCGTGGCATCCCACTCCCCTTCGTAGGTCAGGGTCAGCGGCGAATCAACTTGCAGGCGGACGCTCTCCGAGCTGGCATCCAGCACCTCCAGCGTCAATCGGATTCTCTGCCCTCGCAGAGCTGGAAAGCGGTCGAGGAGCGCCGTATCTTCCCAACGATCCGCAATAGCCATGTCCATCTGGTAGGTCTCATCGCCTGCCTGGATGTCCAATCGAAACTGGGGCTGGTGCGCACGTCCGGGTGACTCTACCAGTTCCAGATAGGTCAGGCCGATACGCGGGCTGCCGATGGGCTTGCCCCGCGGGTGAAAGATCAGTCTTCCTCGCCGCCTGGGCAGGGTCACGACGGGCCGATGCCGGGCGGGCAGCCGTTCACGGACCACGTTGAACAGGGCCAGGGAGAAATGGATGGAGGCCATGGCTACGCCGAGAATCACGTAGACGGACCCCAAAACGTGCACGCTAGGGCCGATCTGGGCGGCCAGTGCAGCCAGGGCCGTGCCCGACTGATTGGCCAACACCTGTGGCGCGACCGCCCCATTGACTGCCAACACCCAGATGCTATAGATGACAATGGCAGCAACCTGCGCCGCCACAGTGCCCCAGGTCAGAGAGCGAGCGCTGGGGTCACGGCGGAGCACTACCCTGGCACAGTTGCTCACCGACAGGTGTCCGAAGTAGGCCGCGAGGACGATGCCAAAAACCAGTTGCAGAATTGCAGGCTCAAAAGGACGCCCACCGAGGAAGGGCACGTTCACGTACAGGAGGTTCTCTGGTCGCGCATGGGTGAGAGCAAGCAGGGAGAGAAGCAGAATCAGACCGATGTTGATCGCTCCCACCAACAGTGCAGAGGCAATGGTGGCGTTGAGCGATTCGCGTCGCAGGAAGTACAGCCCGATGAGGAAGAGCAACGCGGCCCACACCTCGGCCCGCACGCCCGTGGTGGCTGCCAGGGTAGTCGAGAAGCCGGCGTAGTAGGCCAGGAGAGCCACAAAACAGAGGGCGGTAACGCCCACAGAGAGGATGAGGGAGCCGACGCTCCCCAGGTAGTCGTTCACCATCCGGCCGGTGAAGGCGCTGCCGTAGCGGATGGTGCCACTGCGGGAGACGGCTTCGGCTATGAATGCCACCGTCAGCACGTTTACCAGGCCCAGCACGACCAGGAGCACAACGCCGGCCAGGGGACCGACGCCGGCCAGGGCGATGGGCAGGGCCAGGATGCCCGCGCCAACGGTCTCGGTGAGGGTCAAGGCGAAGGCGGTCCAGAAAGGCGGCAGGGACTCCAACCATGCAGCCAGCCCGGCCCAGGCCCAGCGCAGCCGGGCCATCGCTGTGGGCCGTGGCGTGAAGACCGTCTCCAACGATTCGCGGTACAGGCGGTGGTAAGCCTGCCGGACGGCTTCCTCGTCCAGGCCCAGCGCTGCCCGAATGCCCGGCACAGCCTGGCTGGTGAAGGCGTACTTCTGGCCCAGGAGGTGGGCGACGGCAGCCCGCACCCTGGGGTTCTCCGGCACCAGGTCCGACCAATCAGAGGCATAGCGCTCTATGTCCTGAATGGTGGGACGGAGGGGGGGAGCGCGGCCCAGGGCGAAGGCCTCGATGAAAACCAGGTCACGCTCCCTGGCGGCCTCTTCGGTGAGGAAGCGTTCCATGGCCTGCCGCGATTGCGCCACCAGATGCGCAGTGCGGCTTTCGATGAGGAAGAGGAGGGCGCTGGCCCGTTTGGCGGGCAGCCCGGCCATAACCTCCTCGCGGGTGAACAGTTCCTCAGTCATTGGTCATCGGCATCCCTTTTTGACCATGGTCAACTCAGTGCCTTCCGGGTGGAAGTGGAAACGAACCTCGTCCATGAGCTTGCGCATGAAATAGAGCCCCAGCCCCCCATGCTTGCGTTTCTCCAGGCTGCAGGTGATATCTGGCAAGGGGACGGCATCCGGGTTAAAGGGGCTGGCACTATCGCGGATGATGACCACGAAATCGCCATCCGCACACTCGCAGCGCAAGGCGATTTTGCCCTTTTTCCCCTCCCCGTAGCCATGCTCAATGACGTTAGCGCAGGCCTCGTCCACAGCCAACTTTACTTTAAAGGTGTCTTTCTCGTTCAGGCCCGAGGCCTGGGCCACCTCGGTCACGAACTCAGCGATGGCCGTCAGGTTCTCAGGGCGACCGTCCACCGTCAATTCCCATTGTTTGGGCATTGCATCTCCTCAATAGGCGTTTTGGCGCTAGTAGAGGAGGTATCCCGCTACCCGATCACACCCTCCTATCTGAGCAAAAGCGGGCAGTAGTGACAGTAAGCGTTCAGGTGCCAGGCACTTTCATCGGCTTCCTGGGAGCCACAGTGCCTTCAAGCCAGGTGAGATTGCTCAATCAGTAAAACATTCGCAAGTGCCTGGCACCTTGAGACTGGCGTCCGCACTCCTGCCGCAAAGAGACGGCCAGGGATCCTGCGTATTCCTCTGCTAGCGATGTAAGATTGGTGGCGCCTAGAAGCTGCCCACAGCCTCAACGGTGTCGGGGAAGATGTTGAACAAGGGGGTGAGGCCGGCCAGGTCGAAGACCTCAGCAATGTAGAGCGACATACTGGCCAGGCGCAGATCCCCTCTGTTCCATCGTTTGCAGGTCTTGAGAGTTGAGATGAGAACCTTGATCCCTCCACTGGAGATGTATTCCAGATCCGAGAGGTCCATGCAGATGCGATATCGGTCCGCCGCCAAGATCGTCTTGAGGGCCTCCTCCAGTTCCGGAGCGGTCGAACTGTCAACGCGGCCACTTACTTTGACCACATCAACGCGCTTCAACTGCTTGTTGGTGATTTCCATTTTCGACTTTCCTCCTGTTTGTTTTTTATAGATTTGGGGCAGTGCGTTTATGGATTTTGCAGTGTCAGGTCCGATCGCTCGCCTTTTCCAAACGCTTCCCCATGCTGACCCGTTCCTCGACCTTGTATCCGAGCTTTTGGTAGAACGCCACGACCTCGCGGTTTGAGGCACGAACCTGGAGATTGAGCTTGGGGCAGCCGAGGCTGGCGAGCCCCTGCTCGACGTTGCGCATTAGAGCGGTGCCAATGCCTTGCCTGCGGTGTCTCGGGCTGACTGCCACGTAGTACACCCATCCGCGATGACCATCGTACCCGGCCATGGCGGTGCCCACGACCTCGGAGCCAAGAGCTGCCACCAGAAACATCTCGCGTTGTACAGCCAGCTTACGCCGAATGTCGGTCTCAGGGTGATTCCACGAAGGCGCACCGGGAAACACCTCGCGCCACAGTGCAGCTACGGCTGCCTCGTCTGATTCCACGTATGGACGAACTTGTATCATTGGGGCTCACCTCCGTCTGACTCAAAACACGAACGCTCTATCGAGTAGCGATAGCAATCCATGCCGAAGTAATGGGCCTGGTCAACGAACGACATCCCCAGCTTCTCGATGACTCGCTGGGAAGCCACGTTCTCCGGGTGCACAATGGCAATGATGCTCTCCACGTCGAAATTCTTGAAGCCATACTGCAAACTGGCCTGGGCTGCTTCGGTGGCCAATCCCTTCCCCCAGAAAGCCTGGGCCAACAGATAGCCCACTTCAACCTCGTCTGTCTCTGGAAGGAACTGTAATCCGCTCCAGCCGATCAACTGCTTTTCCGAGCGCGGCTCGACGGCCCACCATCCGTATCCGTGCTCCTCCCAATGCTTGAGCTGGGCAGAGATCAACCGCTCAACCTTGTCCCGCGGAGGGGAACCTGGGTTCGGGAAGTAGCGGAGAATGTCTTTTGTACCAAGAATCCGATGCAGGGGATCAACATCTTCCTCTGTGAATGCCCGGAGAATCAGGCGAGAGGTCGTTATGGCTGGTATGCTCATTGTTCCTCACTTGTACCGAAGACTCAGCACCTCCGACATCGAGATCAAACCGGTTTCCATCTCAATCGGCGGGTGGGCCCTCACAAAGTATTCGAAGCTGAACACCTCGCGCAGCATCGGCATGGGAAACATATCTGGCTCCAGCGGAAACTGCGTGCGGTAGGCCGACAGTGCGGCCACTTTTTGCTTCACGAACGCGGAGACGTCTATCTTGGTGGTCGCGCCCATTTCCATTGTCTCATCGGGCAAATCCTCAGTCTCGTCTCCCGTCAACGTGGCGTCGGTGCCACGTCCCTCAAAGCTGGTGGGGGCGTAAGGCGAGAGGATCATGCAAGTGGTGTCCTCGCTCGCCACGACGTGCGCCTCGCGTGGTCGATGGTATGCCAGCCCTCGTTCGCCAAAGAACTGCCCTGACCCGAGTCTGGCTCGCAGGCTCAGGGTTCCATCCGTCTCCTCTCGAATGATATCGACCTGCCCGGTGAGAACCAGGTACATCTTCGCGGCTGGCTCACCC
>CAZQDO010000227.1:0-9421 GCA_964592085.1 uncultured Anaerolineae bacterium
GGTAGAAGGTCTCCCGACGCCGCAAGTGGTTGATGTCCAGGTAGTCGAGGGTTTCGTCAACCCTGGCAGTGATCTCCACTGGCGGCAGGCCCAGGTTCTCCGGCCCAAAGGCTACCTCGTTGACCACCCGGCTGCCCAGGATTTGGCGCTCAGGGTCCTGCAGCACCGTGCCTACCATCTGGGAGATGGCCGCCAGGGACTTGCCGCCCGTCTCTTCCCCGTGGAGGTAGACCCGCCCCTCCACTTCCCCCTTGTAACTGCGGGGAATGAGGCCGTTGATGCAGCGGATCAGGGTCGTTTTGCCACAGCCGCTGGTTCCGGCCACCAGCATGATCTGGCCTGGCTCCAATTCAAACGAGACGTCGCGCAGGGCGTATTCAGGACGGTCGCGATATTTGAAAGAGAGATTCTCTACGACTAGAGCGGGAGTGCTCGAGCCTTGATAGCCTGGTTCCAAAAATCTCCCCCTATCTGACTTGCTGCTTGGGCTGATTGCGAGTTTCCGTTGGCCTGGATTTAGCAATCCAGGCCAAGCGAGGTGAGTAATTACCGATAGTATATATCAATTTCGGCAAATTGCAAGGGGTTATTCGCGACCTGTTACAGAGCGGGGCCATCGCCCAGATCTATTCCTACGGAATATGCCGCCACTCACTGCCCTCCGGCCCCAGCTCCCACACCCCGCTGTCCAGCGCCTTGACGTAAGTAACATTGTACTTGGGCCGCGAGGTGCGCTGGATGGCCGTCGGATAGCCCGCCTCCTGGTCCAACGCCCAGCCCAGACGGTCGCGGACGCCAGGCTCCTCCCGCCACACCAGGCCAAAGCCCCGCACCGGCTGATAAAGCCCCGCCGGTGGCACGATGCTCGGATCTGACTCCGGCTGGCCCTCGTCCCACTGATCCATGAGCGGCTTCCAGGCAGGCTGCAATCCATCATCGAAGAGCACATAGATGAGATCCTCGGCCCTGACCCAGAGCATCAAGCCGTGCTCGAAGTGCTGCTCGGCCCCATCAGTGAGGGTGGGCGGGCTGCTGGGACACTCGTCGGCAGGCGGGGAGAAGAACCAGGTGTCGGGGCAACGCAGGCTCACTTGCAGTGTGGCCTGGGCCACGTGCTCTGCCTCATCGAGGACGAAAAGCACGAACCCTTCCCAGTTGCGGGACTCAGCGGGAATATCATAGTCCATTGAGCCGGTGGGATCGACTGCCCACCAGCCATCGAGCTGACCGCTATGCATCAGGTGATACAGTGTGGCCTGGCTGCCGCCGCTGGATTGCCATTCCAGAGTGATGGTGTCCCCCGGATCAGCCTCGGTCACGTTGGCACGGAAGTAGGCGATGACGGGGGTCTCTTCCGGTGTTGGGCTCGGTGCGGGAGGGGAGGTTTGCGTAGGGACGGGTGTAGGCGTCGCCGTCGGCATCGGTGTTGGTGTAGAGGTTGGTGTGAGGCTCGGCATCGGGGTAGGAGTCAGTTCCGGCGTGAATGTGGCCGACGCCATTGGTGCAGGGGTGCTGGTTGGCGCCGACGTAGGGGCAAGAGCAGGCGTGGCGGTTGCGGCCACCGTAGGAGTAGCCGTCGGAGCTGGCGTTGCACATGCCGCCAATAGCAAGAGGCTCAAGCACAACACGCTAACGCGGATCGAAAGCAGGGTCTTCATGCTCCTCTGGGTCATCTTATTGCAGGCCACCAGCGCCTCCCTTCCTGGAACTGCTGATCACGCTGAATCCGTTGCACCTACTGTGGAGACTATCTCTCAGTAGTTTCAGTGCTTCCAGCCCTCCGGCGACGCAGGTTGCTTTCCACACCGGGGGGAAAGCGCAGGTAGGTTTCGGTCGCTGCTGCCAGGTTGGAATAGACGCCCCGGTAGACCGGGGGCAACAACGCCGCTATCTGGCACATGATCTCGTCAACCATCTGCCGGCGCACCTGACGGGTCACCTTGTCCCCACCAGGGTCTACGTAGAACGGCTGGCCGACGACGATGTGGAAATCGGTGCGGCGCAGGCGTGACAGGTTGTCCCAGAAGCATTCGACACCGTAGAAGACCACAGGCAGCAGCGGCGCACCGCTGCGCAAGGCCAGGAATACGATGCCGGGATGGCCTGTTTGCAATCGCCCGTGACCGCTGCGGGTGCCCTCCGGGGCCACGCCCAGGATACAACCCGCTTCCAACGACTTCAGCGCCTGGCGGAGAGCGGCCATGTCGGCCTCCCCGCGCCGTAACGGGATGGCTCCCCACAGATCAACTAGCAGCCGCAGCGCGGGATTGTCCCACGTCTCGGCCTTGGCAAAACCCGCCATCGGACGCGGCTTAAGGTGGGTGTAGAGCAGTGGCGCGTCCAGGAAGTTGATATGATTGCCAACGATGATGAGCGGCCCCCGATCCGGCACTCGCGCCAACTGCGCGTCGTCCACCCGGCAGAGAACCCGGATCAGACCCTTGATGGTCGAGGTCACCACCCGGTAGGCGAGCGTCATTTTGCGGCCTCCGGCGGCTGGTAGATGATCTCGATCTGGCGCGGCAGCAGCTCCAACTCCAGCCGTTGCCCATCGGTGCACAGCGTCTCCCCGTCGGCGTGGGCCGGCAGCACCCCCTCAATGGCGGTGACGACCACACGCCGCGCCTGCCCGGTGCGGATCGGCTCCTGGGTGGCCTGTGTGCCCCGCAGGAAGTGGGGAATGAGAGCGAAGATGTGAGCGCGGCTCACCTGGCGGGCGATGCACAGGTCGAACAGGCCGTCGTCGGACTGACCCTGCGGAGCCATCAAAAAGCCGCCGCCCATCCGCTGCCCGTTCATGATCGAGACCATCAGCGCGGGCTGGGTGACCGTCTGCCCGTCGTACTCAATGGCGACCAGCGGGGCCTGGTAGTACAGGAAAACGGTCTTGAGCACAGCCACCAGGTAGGACGGGAAGCCGTGCAGCCGGGTCATTTTGACCGCCTCAAAGCCGACCACAGCGTCGAAGCCGATGCCCACGCCGTTGCCGAAGTAGCGGCCCTCCGGGTAGAGGCCGCCGACGACCCAACCGACGTCCATCGTGCGCCGCTGTCCCTGGGCCAGCGCCTGGCAACCGGCTTCCAGGTCGGTAGGGACGCCCGCGCCGTAGGCGAAGTCGTTGCCTCGGCCGACGCACAGGATCCCCATCGGGCACGTCCCCACGCCGGCTTGCCTGGCGCGCATCAGGCCATTGAGCACCTCGTTGGCCGTGCCGTCGCCGCCCACCGCGACCACGCCGTCGTAGCCTGTGGCGACGGCCTCCTGCGCCAGGTCCGCCGCGTGCCAGGGGGCCTCGGTGCACACCAGGTCGAAATCCAGGCCGTACCCCCTTAGCATCTGCTCGATCTGGGGGATGGCCTGCTCGCCAGCTCCTCGGCCGGCGGTGGGGTTAACAATGAGCTTGTATGTGGTCATGTCGTTTCCTCGCTTTGGGATCGCTGATTGCGCTGAGCTCCGCTGAGTGCGCTGAAGTGATTATCCACGCGCCGTCTGGTACACGATCCGCTTGATCTCCAACTGCTTGGCTCCGAAGTTGAGCAGCAGGGCAACTTTGTAGTTGGAGGCCTTGAGGTAAGAGAGGGTCTGCACGAAGTCCACATCTTCCAGGACGGCTTTGGCCTTGATCTCAACCAATACCTCATCAACCACAAAATCCACTCGCTTATTACCGATCTTCCTTCCCTTGTAGTACACATCAATCCACACCTCGCGGGAGAACTCCAATCCGTGAGCGGGGAACTCCAGAGCCAGAGCACGTTGATAGATGACCTCTTCGAAGCCTGGGCCGAGTACCTTGTGCACCACCTTGGCCGCTTTGATGATCCTGCCTGTGATCTCGGACAGGGGGTATCCCTCACGGACGTACTGCGGCTTGATCATGCGCCTCCTTTCAAGTCAAGCTCTTTGAACCGCTGATTACGCTGAACTGCGCTGAACCCGCTGAGGATATCAGCTTTCAGCGTCGTCAGCGTTCCTCAGCGGCCTCAGCGATTCCGCGTTTCATCTCCACAAGCTTCAGCGCCAACTCCTCAATGTATTGACGATTCTCTAGCCTCTGCCGCCAGTCCTGCGGGATGGCTTCGACGCCCAGATAGGCTCCGGAGACGGCGCAGGCCATGGCGCCCAGGGTGTCCCGATCCCCGCCGTGCAGGATGGCGCAGAAAAGGCACTCCTCGAAGGACTTGGGGTGGCGCAGGAAGGAGTAGACGGCAAAGGGCATGGATTGGTGCACGGCCACGCTGCGCCCCAATCGCCTGACCGCGTCAGGGGGAGGAGTGTTTTCGCCAAGCAGGACTCTGACCAGCATCATCTTGTCCCGAATCTCTGGTGTGCGGGCAAAATCTACCAGGCCCTGGGAGAAGGGCTCGAAGGGGAACGGCTCTTGCGGGTCCAACTTCACCGCCTGGGCAATGGCCCAGGCCAGCACTGCGGCGCCGTCCACGCCGACGGGATGGGCATGGGTAACGGACGCCGATGCGCGAGCCTGCTCGTAAAGGTCCGGCGCGTCGTGAAAGAACAACCCCAGCGGCGCGATCCGCATGGCCGCCCCGTTGCCAAACGAACCCTGTCCACCGAACAAGCTGCGGGCCGCCTCTGAGTACGACATGCCGCGCCTCTCCACTTGGCGGAAAACGGTGGGCGGACCCGAGGCGTATCCCCGCCAGGGCTCACGTTTGTAGTTGGCCCTGAAGGTGTCGCCCAGGTGCTGCTCGTCGAGCCGCCCAAGCTGGGCCAGGGACTCGGCCAGGCCGATGGCCATGGCGGTGTCGTCGGTGTAGACGAGGACGTCGCTTCGCGCTATCTTTGAGCGCAGACGCGCCTCGTTTGAGCGCCAGAAGGCCAACTCGCCGATGGCATCGCCCAGGGCACTCCCCACCATGCCGCCCAGGAACTTGGATTGCACGTCTACCCTTTCCATGAATCCACCAGGCATGAGATCACTCCCGATCCTCCAACAGCAAGTCGGCCACCGTCCGTTGACCACGCATTCGCGCCACCGGCGCCATGGGAACCAGTTTGTGCCCGCTCCAGGCCAACAACCCCGCCTGGATCAGTTCCTGCACCCGCCTCTCCACCGATGGAGTCAACGCTACAATGCACGCAGCGGATTTCTCCCGCTCTGTGATGATTGTTGGGGCATCCTTTTGGGTCATCAGCACACTCCCTGTATCGTTGCGGTCACAACAAATATTATAGCATCTTTCGAGGGATTTGCCAACGATCAAGAAGCCTGGCGATGATGAAGTGCTATTCCAGTGACCGTGGGGCGATTTGTAGGGTGAGTACTACAGCTTGGAAGGCTGTAGTTTGGGGCGTTTCCTGTCATTGAGGAGGCCATTCGTCGTTCTACACCATTTCATGGTGTAGTGCCGCTTTGTCCCACCACCGCTCCATTACTGGATTATTTTCTCAAAGTGGCCAGGAAACCGAAACTCTCAACCACCCGCTGGATAGATGACAGGAACCACTGCGGGCGGAGGCCCAGCCAGAGGCAGAGGATGATCATCCCCAGGATCATGAGGGAAGCAATGAGGGGCTC
Organism: uncultured Anaerolineae bacterium; assembly: GCA_964592085.1. GTDB lineage: Bacteria > Chloroflexota > Anaerolineae > VGOG01 > VGOG01 > CAZQDO01. The sequence goes on from CAZQDO010000227.1 coordinate 5,540, forward strand.
TCGTTTCACTGTGGGCTCAGTGGACGGATTCAGGAGGATGCTCAAACCGCGCAGGTAGCCAAAAGCTACGCCCGCTCCAGAGAGCAGCAGAACCAGGGCCAGGTTGGGTGACGATAGGAGGCGATAGATGGCCAAACGGCTTGGGAAGCCAGCGGTGAGGGGCATCCCCGCCAGGGATAGGCCGCCCAGCACCAGGCCGACCGTTGAAAGGGGCAAACGCCTGGCTACTCCACCCACATTGTCGAAGCAATCGCTCCCGGTACGGTGACGCACCACGGCCAGGCCCATGGCCGTTAGCATCAGCCCCACGGCGCGATACGCAACCTGCAACAGGGCAGCGGTCAGGGCAGCGGGGGAAGCGACGCTCAAAGCCACCAGAGTGCATCCCATGTCGCTCAGGACGGCGTAGCCCAGGAGATGGCCGAAATCCCGTTGGGCGAAAGCCAGCAGCCCGCCAACGATGGCCATCAAAAGGCCACCTATACGCAGGAGACGAAAGACCTGGAGATTTTCGGGCAGCCAGACATAAGATTGTAAGAGGTTCAGCATCAGCAAAAGCACAACGGCGTTGATTGCGGTGAAAAGGAAGGCAGCCACCATGGGAGGGGCATCTGCAGCCACAGCAGAGACCCAACTGTGGAAGGGGACCACCGCCAGGAGAATGGCAAATCCTATGGCCAATAATACGGCGGCGTAACGGAGCAGGGCCAGATCGTCGGGATTGACGGCCTGGAGGTCTATCAGCCAGGGGGTGACGAGCAGAGGGAGAACAGCCAGGCTCACCGTGACCAGGTAGCGCAGGGCGCCGCGCCATCGGCCCTGCCTGTCGCCCTGGACGACGAAGACGGCGATGATGCTCGCTATCCACAGGAAGAGAACGGTGAAGAGAAAGTGTTGGATCATGACCGCTGCGCTGAGCAGACTCAGGATGATCAGGCCCAAAGGGAAAAACAGCCCCCCCTGGGGTATGCGCCAGGTGAAAACGAAGGCAGTGGCGGCCATCAGACAAATGAAGCCCAGGGTGAAGCCGCCAGCAGGCTCCAGGGCGAACTCTCGGCCCAGCACCACCATCGGCTGGCTGAGGGCCACCTCCAAACCCAACACAGAGACCGGTCGGTCGAGGGTCCAACCCAGGTAGAGGCTGGCCACGATCAGTACCGCAGCCGAAGCAAGGGAGGCAGCCAGAAGCGTCCAGCGTCGCAGGAGATAGACCACAGGGGCCAGAGCCAGAGGCAAGATCATCAGGAACAAAGGGCCAGGTATCATCGTTGCCTCTCCTCCGCTGTCCATTCACCTCCTGAGGCTGCGCTGAGGTATGTAATGGCCAGAGCGATGAGGAAGTTGGCTATCCCCAGGAACCCGACCACGCTCAAGCTGCGCTCCAGGGCGGAGAAGAACAACTCGAAACCGGTGACGAGGGTGAGAAGCCCCATGCCGGCTTCCAGCGGTTCCTCGGTCAGTATCAGCACCAACAGCCCCAGCGAGGCCAGCCAGTAGCAGGCAAAGCTGATGTCCGGCGGCACCTCCGGCAGGGGGTAACGTGCTGACAGGCCGTAGACAGCCAATCCCACGAAGAAGGTGGCCAGGAGGCGAAAGGAAAAATCCGCTAGAGAGGGCCCTCCCCTGATCACACGGAGGGGCGAGCGACCATCCTCAGCAGCCTCCTGCCCCTCCCTGCCAACAGCCACCAGGCGAGCTGTCAGGTACAGGTCGACACAGACCAGCGCGCCGATGAGCACCTTGATCACGGCCACCTGGGGTTGGATGAGCCGAGTCAGCAACAGGCCCACCAGGACGTACTGAGCCGACAGCGCGGCCAGCGACAAGCGCCAATCCCTGATGACGACGATGAGGCCAGCGGTGACGACCAGGCCGATGATGGCGGGCGTGGCCGTAAGAAACGAGAATTTGGCTAAGACATTCAGCAAAGTAGGCATAGCTTTCTCTACAATGTTGTGCGGTAGATGCGTAGGACAAATTGCCAATTTGTCCTACATTATCCGCCCCGCAGAAACAAGAATGCCAGCAACCCCAGGACAGCGATCCAACCCCAGTATCCCCTACCCTCGCTCATCCTACCCGCTATCCGCAAAGCGCCCGTTACCGCGGCGATACTCTGACCGATGAGAGCGTCAAGCCATTCCAGGCGAAGGGCGGTCGCCAGCCTCAACCAAAAGGCCTCAACTGGATCGAAGATCCTCTGGCGGTGACGTTGGAGCAGGTAGCCCCCCAGGAGAGGCAAGAAAAGTGTCGCCCATTGGACGATGGTTGTCCGGCGGAGCAAGTCCGCCAGGGTAGGGAAGGAGACCGCGTCCACCAAGAATCTTAATACAGGGGGATGCAGCCCCAAAATGAGGACTGGGACAGCGAGCAACGCCGCCCCGACTGTGTACGACCTGTGGTAGGCAAACTCCGCCGGAAAGACACGGATGGAGACAACGGACCACATCCTGAGCAGGGCCGCGAACAGGAAGGCTTCTGCCAACAAGCTCACAGCCAGAAAAGCCAGGTTGCCGTCAGCCAGAAGGAAGTGGTAAAGATGCCAGCGACCGACAAAGCCCAGGGTCAGAGGCACGCCAGCCAGGGAAGCTATGGCCAGGCCTGAGGCTCCTTTGGCCCATAGACTCCCCAGCTCAGACCTATCCTGGCTCAAGAAGAGGAGGCCCAGGCAGAGGACGAGGTTCAGGCTGGGCAGCAGAGCAACGACCATTGTGGGCGGCCTCGCAATAGCTAGGGATGCGACGACGTAGCCCACCTGGCTGATCATCGTGAAGGACAGGGCCTTGCCAAGATCGGTCTCAATCCAGGATAGCAGAGCACCGACGAAAAAGGCCAGACTGCCGGCGATGGCCAGTGCTTGCCAGTAAGGCAGTCCTGCACCGGCCGGAACCGATAGGCGAGCCAGCAGATACAAGCCAGCGCTGGCAGGGACGAGGTGGAGCAGGGATCTGGCAGGCAGGTTGGCCTCAACACCGATAGGAATCCAGAGGTGAAGGGGATAGAGCCCCACCCGTATCAAAGCTGCCAGCAAGATGAGGCCCCAGACAGGGACGGAGATAGAGCTTGGCCTGAGAGAAAGGCTGGCGCCGCCTTGGCCCAGGAGCAAGGCTGCTGCCAGCAGGCTCAGGCAGGCCAGGCAACTGAGGTTCAGGATGCGGGGGATTACCCTCTTTGATTCACCACGGTTGCTGGCGGCCAGAGCCCAGAGGAAAGCCAGATCAAAGACGACCCAGCTTGCGCCCAGGGTGATCAGGTTAGCGGAAAAGACGAAACTGAAGCCAGCGGCCAGGAGCGCCAATAGGGTAGCATGGGATGACGTTTCTGGGCATTCGGAGTGACCCAAGCTCGGCATGATCGTAGCCAGTCCTGCCAGGGCCATCAGTGCGGCGAAAAGGAGGGCCAGCCCGTCAACATGATAGACCAGATCACTCTCCAGGAAGGGGCTCCAGCGAGAGATGATGGTGTCGCTGACGGGCAAGTCTCGAGCGAGAGCAAGCAGAGCTAGAAACGCCACGCTGATGATCAACAGAGTCAGGGCACTCCGATTTCGAGGCCCCGCCGTTCTGTTCAAGAGCAGGAGTGCCAGAGCACCTGCCAAGAGCACGAACATGGGGATGGTAACCAAACTGGGCATGGGTTCTCCCAAGGCCAACTGATTTCGGTATTCTATCACAAAATAGTGGACACAATTCACAACGTATTGTCATCGCAGACCGCATTGTGCTGGACGCGCAGCCGTATTATATACCCATGCCCCTGTCGAGGCAAGTTCAGTAGTACAATCAAGAGACGTACAAGAAGCCACCTGCGTCAACCGCACGGTGGCTTTTTGCTGTACGCCCGGCATGGGCGATAGCTAGGGGGTGAAAGTCCCCTGCGGGC
>CAZQDO010000228.1:0-9292 GCA_964592085.1 uncultured Anaerolineae bacterium
GACAGAAAGGAGACGTATACTGCATGTCGCGCCACTCCGACTATAGTATACAAGGACATACATGGCAGAAACAACAACGCAGCAACCTCTCAGAAAAGCTTACGATTGCGTCGTGATCGGCGCGGGAAACGGCGGCCTGAGCGCGGCGGCACAACTGGCGGCCAAAGGCGCCAGGGTGCTCCTCCTGGAGCAGCATAGTCTGCCGGGCGGCTTTGCCACCAGTTTTGTGCGAGGCCGATTCGAGTTCGAGGCCGCCCTTCACGCCTTCTGTGACATCGGCTCGCCGACGTTCAAAGGGGCTGTTCGGACGTTTCTCGAAGACGAGCTGGGCATTTACCTCGATTGGGCCGAGATCCCCGAGGCCTTCCATTTGATCTTGACCGATCCCGGCGAGGACCTGGACGTCACCATGCCCTACGGCGTGCAGGATTTCATCAACGCGATGGAGAAGGCAGCGCCCGGCAGCAGGGAGTCCATCACCAACTACGTGAACCTGTGCAAGGAGGTGCTGGAGGCCATCACCTACATCGGGCAGTCGAAGGGCAATCCCGACAAAAGCGTCCTGACGAAGCAATACGCCAATTTCCTCAAAACCTGCCCCTACACCATGGATCAGGTGGCGGATGCGTTGAAGATCCCCGAAAGGGCGCGGAAGATCCTGCACGCTCAGTGGACCTACCTCGGGCCTCCTACCAGCAGGCTGAACTTCACCGTATACGGTGCCATGTTCTACCTGTTCCTCATCACCAGCGCCTACATTCCCAGGCAGCGGTCTCACGAATTCGCTCTGGCCCTCGACACCAAGATCAGGGAGCTGGGGGGCCACGTCGAGTACAACACGAGGGTCGAGAAGGTCCTGGCCAGGAAAGGTCGCGTCGTGGGCGTGGCAACCTCCAAGGGGGATCACATAGAGACGGGTCACGTGATCTCAAATGCCTCGCCAACCCTCGTCTACAACCACCTGGTCAGCCCCAAAACGGAGGTGCCAGAGATCGCTCTCAGGCAATGCAATGCGCGGATGAACGGCGTGAGTAGCGTGGTGGTCTACCTGGGGCTGGATGCAACGCTTGAAGAGCTGGGGCTTCACGAGTACAGCTACTTCGTCTACGGCAACATGAACACGGACGAGATGTACGAGACCTGCCAGACCCTCGATGCCCCCAAGATACAGGCCGTGCTCTGCCTGAACAACGCCCTTCCCGATTGCTCGCCGCCTGGCACATCCATCGTCTCCATCACCACGCTGTACCGACCGGAGGTTTGGGGAAACGTAGCCCCACGGGACTACGTCAGGGTGAAGAACAAAGTGGCGAGCGATCTCATCGCCCATTTTGAGCAGGCCACCGGCGCGCCGCTCCGGGAGCACATTGAGGAATTCGAGGTGGCGACCCCACAGACGTTCGCCAGATACACCGGCTCATACAACGGCATCATCTATGGCTATGAGCCTGAGCCCTGGGACTCTCTGATGCCCAGAATGATGATGATGCAGGATGACAAGCATCTCGACGGGCTGGAGTTCTGTGGCGGGTTTGGCTTCCGCTGCCACGGGTATAGCAGTTCCGTCAAGTCAGGGCAGACCATCGCCCTGGTGACGTGGAGAGACATGCTTGCACTGAGTGAAGCGAACGTGATGGAAAAGGGGGAGGTGCAGCAATGAAGGTCAACGTCAAGGGCCACATCAGGGATCTATTGGCGTTTAGAGGGCTGGTGTCGAAGCGTAAGAAGCGAATCGCCAAATCCTCAGCCGAGCTGGTGGGCTTGGATCCCATGAACAAACTGGCGCAACAACTGCACCCCGATAGCCAGCACCTGGTGATCGCCGACATCAGGGACGAGACCAAAACGACCAGGACGTTCGAGTTGGTTGCCGATCCGGATTTCGATGCGAGGGGACTGGCGTATTTTCGAGCGGGGCAGGTTCTCAGCCTGAAGGTCGAGGTAGACGGCGTCAGGATCACGCGACCGTATTCCATATCCTCTGCCCCCTTTGAAGCGCTGGGAGCGGACGGGTTCTACGAGATCACCGTCAGAAAAGAGCCAGACGGCTTCTTGACCCCGTACATGTGGGATCACTGGAAGGTCGGCACAAAAATCCGAAGCTCTGGGCCGTGTGGCTTCTTCTACTATGAACCCATGCGGGATGCTGGCAAGATCGTTGGCCTGGCCGGTGGCTCAGGGATTACGCCGTTTCGTTCCATGGCGCGGGAAATCGTCCACGGAGACCTGGACGCAGCGTTGTTGTTGCTCTACGGCAGCAGCGACGAGGACGACATTGTGTTCTACGATGAATTCAAAGAGCTTGAGCAGGAAGCGCCGGGCAAAATCCAGGTCGTGCACGTGTTGAGCTGTGCGGAGGTTTCGCTGGAAGGCTGCGAACAGGGCTTCATCACTGCCGACACCATCAGGAAATACGCGGATCCTTCGGCAAGGCTCAGGACAAGCGTGGACGACAGCTCGTTCTTCGTCTGCGGTCCCCAGGCCATGTACCAGTTCGTCGAAAAGGAGCTGGCGACCCTCGATCTCCCGAAGCGGAGAATCAGAAGGGAGGTCTGTGGTGAGGTGAAGGACAACACCCAATCTCCCAGCTTTCCGCGGGAAGTTGCCGACCAGACCTTTCGACTCAAGGTCCACATCGGTGGTGTGACCACGGAAGTGCCGGCCAGGGCAACAGAAACGGTCCTCGTGGCCATGGAAAGGGCGAACCTGGCGCCCCCCTCACAATGCCGCTCAGGGGAATGTGGGTTCTGTCGTTCGCTGCTCGTTCACGGGGACGTGTACATCCGTCCGGAGGGCGACGGCAGAAGAGCCGCCGACAAGCGGCTTGGCTACATCCATCCCTGTTCGTCCTATCCGACCACCGATCTGGAGGTTGTTGTTCCGAGGGACGTGTGAGCTTTCTCGGAAAGTGCTCAGAGCCCCGTCCCCGGGGCGGCTTCTGCGGTTCCACTTCGCCAGCGACGCCCCCGAGGACGGGGGCTGAGAGCATTTTGAAAGACTTTCCGAGAGGTCTCGTGTAAGAAGCGAGGTGTACAGGAGCGCGCGATCACTGGGGTTCGTGGGAGGGAAGGCGAGATGTCTGATAGGGTGCTGAAAGTGGCGACGTTCAACGCCAACTCCATCCGCACCCGGCTGGAACAGGTGCTGGATTGGCTGGATCGGGAGACCACGGACGTCCTCTGCATCCAAGAGACAAAAGTGCAAGACCCAGACTTCCCGGCAGAGCCGTTTCGGGAGGCAGACTATCACGTCGTCTTCCGGGGACAAAAGGCCCACGCTGGCGTGGCCATCGTCAGCCGAGAGGAGCCTCGTGAGGTCGCCTTTGGCCTGGACGATGGGGGTGAGCCCGACGAGGCGCGCCTGATCCGGGCGGTGATCCAGGGCATCCCGGTGGTGAACACCTACGTCCCCCAGGGGCGCTCGCCGGATTCGGAGCATTTCCAGTACAAGCTGGAGTGGCTGGCTCGACTGCGGGCCTTCTTCGAGCGACACTACTCGCCGGGAAAGCCACTTCTGTGGATGGGAGACTTCAACGTCGCCCCTGAGCCTATTGACGTGCACGACCCCAAACGGCTGAAGGATCACGCGGACTTCCATCCTGAGGCTCGCGCCGCCCTGGAACGGGTGCGGGAGTGGGGCTTCGTGGACGTCTTCCGGCGGCACCACCCTGATGAGCCGGGACAGTACGCTTTTTGGGACTACCGGGTGCGGAACGCGCTGGAGCGCGGGATCGGCTGGCGGGTGGATCACATCTGGGCCACCGAGCTGCTGGCCGATAAGTCGACCGGATCCTGGATTGACGTGGAGGCGCGGCGGGCTGAACGCCCCTCGGATCACACTTTCCTGGTGGCCGAGTTCGCGCTCTGACTTCCAAGAGTGGGTCACGAGCACCTGGTCTCAGCAGGTGACGAGGTGCTTCTGGTCGCCCACTGCCTGTGGACATGCTTCCTCAGGCCTATCACGGCGAGAGCCGGGCTATATTTGGGAAGCGGTGATTTGACACCTGGCCCGACTAGGAGTACAATAGAGAGCAAAGCTGCACGTAGGAGGATAACATGCGAGTTGCTTTGCCCCAAATACCCCAAAGCGTACAGCAAACCCTGGGCCCAGAGGTGACGGCTGACTTTAGCCAGTGGTTTGAGATTGTCCTGGTTGAACACGCCGTGCGTCGTGACGAGTATCGGGAGGTGCTCTCGCGCCTGGACATCCTAGAACACGATGTCGCCGATGTGAAGGCCAGCATCACTGATCTGCGTCACACGATGGATGAGCGCTTCGACCGGGTGAATGAACGCTTCGACCGGATGAATTCCGAGATGAACGAGCGTTTCGACCGGATGAACTCCGAGATGAACGGGCGCTTCGACGAGATGTACAGGCACATCAGCACCATGACTCGCTGGACAGTGGGGACGCTGGCTCTTATCGGCACCATCATGTCCATTCTGATGGCCATCGCCCAGTTCACCTGATTGCAAGCAGCGTTGGCTCGTGCCCCTCTCTATGCATGCTGCCTGGATCAGCCAGTGTGGATAACGCCATCCCCATCAATTGCCATATGCCCGAATTCAACGCCAGCCAGGGCTGTGCCCCAGGCTGGCGTTTTCATGTGCTGCACAACCCCGCCTCCTCTACGTCTCCTGCGACCCGGCCACCCTGGCCCGCGACGCCCGCAAGCTGGCTGATGGTGGCTATCGGCTGGTGGAAGTCCAGCCGGTGGACATGTTTCCCCAGAGCTATCTCGTCGAAAGTGTGGCCCTTTGGGAAAGACCAACGGGCTAACTCCTCACACCCACGACTGCCCCGCTTCAAACCCCAGCGGTACATAGACAGGTTTTCACTGTCTCCCCCATGTTATGTGAATCATCCTTTTCCTGATGCTTGAATCATCCTTTTCCTTACTCAAAATTCAGTCTTTTCCCTATTGACGTTTCACCCTGCGATATGGTATAATATAAATAGAGGAATCAACACAGACAGCTCCAGTAGATGCCTGCTGATCCCGACAAGCTGAATCCAGAAATTTGGCCGAGATAGGGCACAAGAGTGCGCCCCTGGTAGCGCCAAGCCAATGTAGCCGACAATACAGCCCTCAAACCCGACGCCAGCCAAGGCCGTGCTTTTGCGTGCCCTGAGGCTGGCGTTTTTGTTTGTGACCAGGTTGGAGGTGTAGTAATGAAGAAGCCGCTTGCTGTAACGATGATTGTGTTGCTAGTACTGACTTGCATCCCGCCGGCGATATACCCAACTACGCAAGAAGCATCCGCCTACGCCCCCCCGCCACCCCCTATGTCCACCCCAACATCAACCCCGCTGCCAGGCCAAGACGCACCTACCCAAGAGGCGCTTGTCCCCCCCTCTCCCAACAATCTGCCACCCGAGGTAGAACAGGCCCGCGCCCGTCAGTCGATAGAGACCGTGCTGACGAAATACTTGCGCTACTGGGGACCTCGCTACCAAGTGGGTCCGGTCGAGGTAATGGTGGAAGGCGAATGGGCTCACGGCATCGCTCATTGGCAGAGCGAAGCCAGGGCGCTGAAGGAGCCAATTCACATCCTAGCCCACCGCCTACCCGAAGGGTTTTGGCAGGCACTGATGCCCAGCAGCGAGGGGATGTATCTCCGGTGGGTGGATATTGTGCCGGAGAGCTTGGTGCCGAGTGGTGAGAAAAGTCTACTACGTACACGGGCCGCCGAAGCCGACGCCTTGCGCCGGCCCCAGGCCACACCTGCGGTTCCATCGGCTGCGACTGTGATGCCACCAGGCAAGGAAGGGCCAGGCGAGGTCCCTGAGCCTGTTCCGAGACTGATGCAGCCTACGGCTACGCCGACACCCGCTGCAAATGACCGTGCGGAGATTGAGCGGTTGATTCAACAGGCAGTGGCAAAGCATAGCGATGTCCTGGCATTTCTGATCTTTGATGTTCGAGTGCAGATGATCGAGATCACATCTGATAGGAAATGGGCAGTTGCCCAGTTAGTTTTCGTGGACAGGCAAACCTCTGAAGTCATCCCCACAGAACCAGGTATGGCCTTGGCTCAGCAAAATGAGCAAGTTTGGAAAGTTGTTCTTCAGGCTAATCCTGAATGGAATAGTTGGGTGGATGCTGTTCCAGAGGACCTGGCATCATTAGAAGTAAAGGAGTCATGGAGAACCCATAGTGTTAGTCGTGAAGTAGGCATTCTCTCAACTTTCAGCGGATACAAGCTTCCCTGGCCTAGTGGACAAACAAAAACGCTGGTACGTAGTGTTTCTCATGGTGTAGGAGGACCTGAGGAGTTTGCCTTTGATTTTGCTGATGGGACTATGTTTGAAATCCGTGCTTCCAAGTCAGGAACCGTAAAGTATGCGGTCTGGACTTATCCCAATGGTTATGATGATGGTAACTGTAACCATGCCAACTATTTGGTAGTGCAAGACACCAGCACTTCGCCGACCACCTATGTGATTTACCTTCACCTGAAATATGACAGCATTCCCACTGCCAAGCGTACAGTTGGTGCGCCGGTCGCGCAGGGTGAGTTCATCGGCTATGCGGACGATACAGGATGTAGCACTGGTCATCACCTTCACTTTCAGGTCCACACGAATCCGTCTTCCTGGTATGGCACCTCACAAGATGTCACGTTCGACGATGTAGCTATCAATGGGGGTCGGCCAAGAACCCCGGCAGAAGCTAGTTGGTATGGGGGACAGGGACAAACAAATTATACTTCAGGGAATAGTGGCGGCGACACCACCCCTCCCGACGGCGACATCACCAGCCCTAGCGAGAACGCAACCATAACGAGTCGCACCGTACGCTTGGAAGGCTGGGCCTCAGACAGCCAAAGCGGCTTGAATCACGCTCACTTCACTGCCTACTATAATGGCAGTTGGCGGCAGGTGGGGGCAGATTTCACTTCGTCGCCCTTCGGCTTCGACTGGGATATGTGCAATGATGAGGTTCCAGATGGTTCAGTGACCATAGGCTTGGATATCTGGGATAATGAAGGCAACGCGGCTTACTCACCCCGCGGTGTCCGGCATTTCACAAAAAACTACGATTGCTCTCAAGGAAGCGAATGGCCAGTACGTCTCTACGAGCACGCCGGATCGAGCGGCAGAGGGTTGCTCTTCCCCAAAGTGGACTATGGATGGTGGAACCTGACGGACAACGACTTCAGTGATATTGCTTCCTCGATCGAGATTGATTCAGGCTGGTCTGCGCGACTCTGGCTTGACACGGACCTTCAACCTTCTAACTGTCACAAATGCTTGACCTCCAGTGATTCCAATTTTGGTGGAGACTATTTCGACGGTGGATGTGCTGTCAGCCTCAACGACCAGGCTTCTTCAATAGAAGTGTTCCATAACACATCGTGCTCTAGACCCTGCAATCCCAACGCTGACCAGATTGCTCTGTTTGTGGATGCCAATTACAGTGGCCAATGCGTGGTGAAGGGCATTGGTCAATACCCGAATCCCGGCGACATTGGTTTGCCTAACGACTCGATCTCCTCAATCAAGGTGGGCGGCAACGTCAAGGCTATATTATGCCGGGATGACAATTATGGTGGCACCTGTGAGACTTTCACCAGCGATGACCCCCACTTAGGCAATAACAGCATCGGTAATGATCAAGTTTCCTCGGTTAAGGTCGAGCTGCGCGCTCAACCGCCATCAGCACCCGGTTTGCAGAGCCCTGCTAACGGTAGTACGCTCAACGAAGGGAATAGCATCACGCTTTCCTGGTCTGCTACTGGCGACCAGTATTACGGGGAAGTTTGGGGTGGGCCGGGAGGTACCCTTACCTTTGGCTGGCAGAACGAGTCGTCAAAGAACATCGGCTCTCAGTGGGCTGGCTACACCTACTCGTGGCGCGTCAAGGCCCGCAATAGTGCTGGCGAGAGTGGCTGGAGTAGTACTTGGACGTTTACCGTGGGGCCGGCCGCACCTACTAATCTGAGTGCTCAAACGGCCTCTTGCAGCCAGATCAACCTCTACTGGAACGACAACTCAGGCAATGAAGAAGGCTACAAGGTTTACCGCAATGGCTCCTATGTAGGTCAGGTGGGGATGGATAGCACCAGTTACCAAGATACCGGTCTAAGTGAAAACACCAGCTATTCCTACTACGTCAAGGCCTTCCGGGGTAGCATCCAATCTGATGCCAGCAATACCGTCAACGTCACCACGCCACCCTGCGCTCCGCTTCAGCCTGACTTGCGCCCCTATGCCCCACCTGGCTACCCCTATCCAGTTGTGCCTTCATCCATTCAAGGCACGCATGAGGTCAACACCCTCCATGCTGGCCAGCCTACCTACTTCGACTGGCATTTCATTAACAGCGGCAATGCAACTGCCTCAGGCAATTTCCACGTGGAACTCTGGGTGGGCGGTACCAGGTATGTGCGTTATCCATACTCTAATTACGGTGCGGGTTGGAGCGGTGGATTTGACGACTGGGCTGAGACCGTATACACGCCGGGTTGGCATACTGTGCGATTGGTCACCGACCCAGATGACATTATCGCCGAATCTGATGAGACCAACAATGTCTGGGAACAACAGTTCTATTGGGCTGCAAGTGCCCCGTACGCCGACGACATGGAGAACGGCGACAACGACTGGACAGCAACCGGGCTATGGCATCAGGTAGACGAATACACTAGCCCTTATCCCGAAAGCTACAGTTGGTCGCATAGTTGGTGGTACGGCCAGGATGCTACCGGGGACTACGACATCGGCACAGCCCACTCAGGTGATTTGACCTCCTCATCTATCTACATCCCTACTTCGGGCTACTACTTGCGTTTCTGGTACCGTTATGAATCCGAAACGCAGGGGCCGGATTGGGATCAGCGCTGGGTTCAGATCTCTGTTGACGGCGGTCCGTTCAACAATATTCTACAACTGTTCGATGACCCGATGAATTATTGGCTCCGGAGCCCGGCTATTGACCTGTCTGGCTACGCAGGCCACACTATCCAGGTTTGCTTCCACTTCGATACGATTGACGATGCTTTCAATGACTACCTTGGTTGGTACCTAGATGACTTTGAAATCTCCGCCACGCCGCCGCCCAGTTGCGCCGATACTCATGAGATCAACAACAATTCAGCCCAAGCCACGGCTATCGCCTACGGCCAGACCCTCAACGCCGACATCTGCCCCGGCGGAGACTATGATTTCTACACCTTCACGGGCACAGCAGGCGATAAGGTCGTAGTGGATATTGATGCTAAAGTCAATGGTTCGTCACTGGACTCCTATGTCTTCTTGCTGGACAGCGATGGCACGAGCGTCTTGG
>CAZQDO010000229.1:0-9263 GCA_964592085.1 uncultured Anaerolineae bacterium
CCCCGGGCGCCGTGCGTCAGGAAGTAGTTCAGCCCGGCCATGATGGGCTTGCTCTTCAGGTTGTCGGAGTTGAAGAACACGAACTGGGCGTCCATGTAGTCGGCCAGGGGACCGGGAATGAACGGCTCGTTGGCCCAGGGCTGGCGACGGACGCCCTTGGCCCCCACCTCCGTTGCCGTGGCCGCCGAGAGGATCGAGGCGCCGATAACCACGCCGTGATCGGGATTCCGCGCCACCCAGACCGGCGGCATGGTATCACTATCTCGCCCGCTGTAGGTGATTACTTTGACCGGCACGCCGCTTGGATCTTCTGCCACGGTCTCATTGTAATTCCCGATGGCACTGTTGCGAAGGGTACAACGCGCATTCGGGTTGGACAGCGGAACGGGCTTGCCGTTGGCATCTGTCTTGCCTTCCCGCCATTCGCCCTGGAAGTTGACGCCCGTTTTCGGGTGCTCCTCGCCGTTCCCGACCCAGTGCGGCTTTCCGTGTTGGTCAATCAGAACGTTCGTCCAGATCACTTCCGTGCCTTCTTCTCTCAGACACTTCATCAAGTACGGATCATCTTCGTGGTTCACGTCTCTAACGATGCCAAAGATGCCGAACTCAGGATTGATGCCTCGTAGCGTCCCGTCGGCGGCGATCCACAACTGGGCCAGGTCATCGCCGATGAAATCCGTGCCCGTCATGGCTGTGGTGGTTTTCCCACATCCAGAAGGCGCTGCCCCAGCGAAGTAGGTCTTTCTCCCCCCAGGGCCGGTCAGACCTGTGATGAACATGTGCTCCGATAGCTCTTGCTCCTTGCGGTAATAGGTCGCCAGGTCTACCAGAAACCGATGATTCCCTTTTTTCAGTAGCAGCGTATTGCCCGCATAGGTGCAGAACATTGAGAACGTAGTCAGCCAACTCCTGTCCATAAACACTCTGGCATTGGGCAGATCCTCCGGCCTGTTGGGCCCTTCGCTGTGAACATTGGTCAGGAACAGTCCCACTCGTTGCACTTCTTCGTCAAAGCGGTCGTAGACATTTCTGTACAGGATGTTGGCTGAGTGCATGACGTAGGTTGAGGTGGTGATCTCCAGGGCTGGGATCGCCGCCGGGGCGCCGATGGGGCCCCTGCTGAAGAAGCCCACCAGCAGGGTCATCCCTCTCGCGATGCCGGTCATCTGGGTCTTGACGTACTTGTAGGCTTCATCCCTGAGGATTTTCAAGGCCAGCACGCTGACCTGTTCGTCTTCGTTCACGATGTAGAAGGTTCGATCAATGATCCGCGCCTGCTCCTGGGCCAGGTCGAAATGGATCGTATGGTCTTTCATGGGCAGTGGCTGCTCTTCGCCTTTTTCCAGGCTCATTTCCCTGACTCTTTGAACGTCCATATCCGATCCGGTGTTCACAAAGACCGCGTCAGGATCCGTCATCGCAATCGCGTTGGCGATTTTCAGCAGCGCTTCTTCATTGGCAATCTTGTCCAGCTTGGCCAAATTCTCCTGGTCACACTTGACCTCAAACAGCGCCTTTGCTTCGTCCAGGCTTCCAATCCCGCCAACGCCGGCAAGGATGTCTACGCCTTTTTTCAGTTCCAACATGCCTAACACTCCTTTTCCTCTGTTGCGTCCGCTGCCACGGCATCGGCCTCCACGTCCCGCATGCCGGGCCGGGGTCGTAGCACCTCCTGGTAGTACTCGTGCTGGATGATGAGATTCATGATCTCGTTGGTGCCGGTCCAGATCATGGCCAGGCGTAGGTCGCGCAGCAGCCGCTCGATGGGGTAAACGTTGGTGTAGCCGATGCCGCCCATGATCTGCATGGCGTAGTTGACGATCTCCCAGGCGGCGTCGGTGGCGAACTTCTTGGCCTCTGAGACCATACGCCGTGCACGGCCAGCCTCCGCCCCACTGTCCACAGTGCGAGCGGTGGCGTAGACCAGCGAGTTGGCCGCATCCAGCAGGGTGATGCTGTCGGCCACCTTGAAGCTCACTCCCTCAAAGCGCCGTATCTGCTTCCCGAAGGCCTGGCGGCGGTCCGAGTAGCGGGCGGCGATCTCCAGAGCCGCTCGTGCCATGCCCAGGGCCCCCGCTGCGCTGGTCAGCCGTTCCGGGATCATCATCTGGTAGAAAATCGCAGCCGCACCGTTCTCCGGGCCAATGAGGTTCTCGCGTGGCACCCGAAGGTCACGAAAATAGAGGCGACCCGTGCCGCCGCCTCGCGTCCCCATCAGCCCGTAGACGTGCTGCACCTCCAGGCCCTCATCCCGCTCGACAATGAACGCGCTGAGAGCTTGATGGCCGGGTGCTTCGGGATCGGTTCGGGCATAAACCAGGAAGAAATCCGCCTTTTCCGCGCCGACGATGAAGCGCTTCTGCCCGCTGAGGACGTAGGCGTCTCCGTCGTGGGTGGCCGTGGTCGTGGTGCCGAAGAAGTCGGAGCCGCCCCTGGGTTCAGTCAGTGCCTCGGCTGCGATGAGCTTCCCCGCCAGGAGAGGGCACAGCCAGCGCTCCTTCTGCTCCGGCGTGCCGAACA
Source organism: uncultured Anaerolineae bacterium (assembly GCA_964592085.1). GTDB lineage: Bacteria > Chloroflexota > Anaerolineae > VGOG01 > VGOG01 > CAZQDO01. Next base: position 2,521 of record CAZQDO010000229.1, read on the forward strand.
AGTGGAGAGCCTCCCCGACGATGCTGGGCATCACGTAGGCACAGCTCAGCGCGGTGCCCAACACGCCCACCTCCTCAATGGCCACGATCTCATCGGCCCAGTTCAGCCCGCCTCCGCCGTATTCGCGAGGAAAGCGCAGGCCCAGCAGACCGCGCCGCGCTGCCTCCTCGACGAACTCGCGAGGGTATTGCACCCGGTCGGCGTCCATGTCCAACAGCAATTGGCGAGGCAACCCCTTGACGAAGGCCCTCACCTTGTCGCGAAGCGTCTTTTGCTCCTCTGTTAGCAGGCTTTCCATCATGGTTTGCCTTCAGTCCTTTTCCGACAGCAGCGCGAAATCGCGCAGGGGCAGCATCTCAAACCTTTCTGGGGCAGCTGCGTATTCCTTCAACCAGCCGGGCAGTTGCCGCAGGTCTTGGATGTGCGCCCCCGGCCACTCTTCGTAGAGGCCCAGCGGATCGAGGTGCAGCCCCGGAATCCCCGTCCGGTTGGCTCCCCAGATATCTATGTAGAACATGTCCCCTACGAACACGGCTTCCTCAGGCTGGAGGCCCAGATCGTTCAAGGCCAGTTCGTAGATGCCGGGCTGCGGCTTCTCAACCCCCACTACCTCAGAATCGTAAACCTGCTCGAAATAACCTCGCATTTCCAGATTGTGCAACTGTTCCTCCACCCTGCCGTCGGAGTTAGAGATGACGGACATGCGATACTCTTCATCTCGCAACTGATCGAGGGTCTCCACGGTCCACGGGAAGGTGAATTCCCAGAGGTTTCGCTGCTCGTGCCTGGCTTCGGCTATTTCTGCTGCCTGCTTCGCTGCCTCATCTGACAGACCCGCCAGGCGGAAAAGGAGCTGGGAATAGGGCTCGGAAAGCCCCGGCAGAAATCGCCGGTGGGTACTGACATAGGTGTCGAACCAGTGGGCGAGGCGGTAGTGCTCTTCATAGAATCGCCTTGCCTCAACCTGGAAACCGTGTTGAGCCGTCAGTTCCGAAAGATAGCCCTGATCTACAAACAGGAACGTGCCACCAGCATCTAGTAACAGATATGGTTTTGCTGACATTGTGGTCATCTTGGCTCTGCCTCTACTAACTCTAACTTGTCTCGCATAAAGCGGCGCACGGCCTTCATCACCCTCACGGCGGCTTTGGCCTCCTCCATCGTTGCCTGCTCGCCAGGATAGCGGAACTCCACCGAATAGGGATTCAAACTGTCGAGCAAGTCCCCGACGAACTCGAATGTAGGATCCATGGTCAGACAAAGCTTTTGGAGTTCCAGAAGATCGTGGATTTTGGGAAAGAACACCTTGTTTTGAGCGAGGAAGGCCTTGAGGTATTTCTCGGCACATTGCTGGCAATGGAAACAAACAGAGTTAGGTGTGAGGCGTTTCCGCTTGCGGACCAAAGTGATAGCAACCTCGTAGTCTTCCTCGGCCTTTTCAACCCACTCCTGCAGATACGCTTCGCTCATAGAGCACCCTCCCGTGGTCCATGACTTCACGAATGAAGTGGTCTCCGATTTCTAACCGATGGCGCAACTCGTCCGGTGTGCGCACTAAGATGTCCATTGGGAAGGGACGCGGACGCAACACACGAGACACCCGTGTTGCCCGCGCCGCTGGCCGTTCATCACTTTCCAGGACAACCAACAGGTCCACATCGCTATCAGATCTAGGCTCTCCGTAGGCATGGGAGCCAAAGAGCACAATGCGCTGAGGATCGAACGTTTGCACAATCCGTTGCACGACCTCTTGTAGCTGCTCCTCAGTAACCTGAGAAAAGTCCAGAGGACTGTCCGGCTTTGCCTGTTCTTTTGAGACTGCGTCACTTGTTGTCATTGGTCATTTCTCAAATCATTGGTCCAGGATGGCCAAGTCACAGCTCCGGCAACACCTTCCCCGGATTCAGAATGTTCTGCGGATCCATGGCCTGTTTGATGCGCCACTGAATGTTGATGGAGGCCGGCCCCAGCGCCTCCCGCATGTAGGGCAGCTTGAAGGTGCCGATGCCGTGCTCCCCGCTCAACGTGCCCTCCAGGTCCAACGCCAGGTGAAATATCTCCCCCACTATCTGCTCCACCTTCTCCCATTGCGCCGGATCACGCCGGTCAAAGAGAATATTGGGGTGCAGATTGCCATCGCCAGCGTGTCCGAAGACGACAATTGGTAAGTCATACTCGGCGCTGATGGCCTTGATGCGACGGATCGCTTCCGGGATGGCGCTGCGGGGGACGGTGATGTCCTCTCCCAGCTTATTGGGCGCCCGGCGCGCCAGTGACGGGCTGATGCTGCGACGCGCCCGCCACAGATCATCCCGTTCTTTTTCGTCGCGAGCCACGTCCACCCGACTGGCGCCCGTCTGCAGACAGACGTCGGCCACGGCGTCAATCTCCCGCTGAACCGAGTCCTCGTCGGCCCCATCGGACTCGATCACCAGAAGCGCCTCCACATCCAGCGGCAGCCCCAGTTGCATGGCCTCCTCGATACACTCGATTGCCGTCTCATCCAGCAACTCCATCGCCGCGGGAACCAGCCCTCGCGCCAACACGGCCTGTATTGAGCGGCCCGCGTCGTCCAGGGTGGGGAAGTGAACCAGGGCGGTACGGGTATAGGGTGGCCTGGCGATCAATCGCAGGATCACTTCGGTGATGATCCCCAACGCCCCCTCCGAACCGACAAAGAGTTGGTCTATGTTGAAGCCGGTGACGTACTTGATGGCTTTGCCACCAGTCTCCATGATGCGCCCATCGGCCAGGACGACGGTGAGGCCCAGGACGTAGTCCTCGGTAACGCCATATTTGAGGCAGCGTGGCCCGCCGGCGTTGCAGGCCACGTTGCCGCCGATGGTGGACTGCTTGATGCTGGAGGGGTCGGGCGGATAAAACAGCCCCAGCTTCTCCACTTCTGTCTGCAAATCGGCAGTGACCACGCCGGCTTGAACGGTAGCCGTCATGTTCTCGCGGTCAATCTCCAGGATGCGGTTCATGCGGGTCAGCGACATGACAATGCCGCCCCGCACGGCGATAGAGCCCCCGGCCAATCCGCTGGACATGCCCCGCGGCACGATGGGCACGTCGTACTGAGCGGCGACCCGAACCACCGCCGAAACATCTTCGTTGCTCTCTGGCAGCACCACCGCGTCCGGCAGTTGTTGCTCGAAGGTACCATCGAAGGAATAGGCGATCAAATCCACAGGTGAGGAAAGCACTTTCTCGCTTCCAATTGCCGCTTCAAGTTCTGCGATTATTTCTTTCATCAGTCTCAGACTCCAGGTTTCGGGTTCCAGGTTCGCATAACCTGAAACTACTCCAATGCCTCCAACACAACCTCGGTAATATCCTTGACACGAATGCGGATCCGCTCCGCGCGTGCTGCGTTGGCCAGTGTCCGCTCACACTGCTGGCAGGCCGAAACGACGGTTCCCGCTCCGACCTCGGCGGCCTGACGGATGCGATTGCGGGCCACCGCCTGGCTTACCTCCGGAGCAAAGCTCTCCAGGTTTCCGCCGCCGCCGCAGCAATGCGAGCTGTCGCGGTTCTCGGCCATCTCCACCAGCCGCAGTCCGGGTATCTGAGCCAGGACACGGCGTGGGGCCTCGATCACGCCACTCTTGCGCCCCAGGTCGCACGGGTCGTGGTAGGTCACGTTCTCCCGCAATTCGTGCAGTTTCAGCTTGCCTGTCTCCAGTAAATCGGCCAGGAACTCGGTGGCGTGCTGGACCTCCAGCCCCAACTCCTCGGTCGCCAACGCAGCGGGGTAAGAATGTTTCCAGAAGTGAAAGCAAGATGGGCAAGTGGTCACGACCCTTTTCACGCCCATGGCCCGCACTGCTTCGACGTTGTGGCGGATCAACTCGCGGGCGCGGTCCAGTTCGCCGTTGATGAACATCGGGTAGCCACAGCACCACTCGGTTCCGCCCAGCAAGGTATAGTCCACCCCAGCGCGGTCAAAGATCTGAACCAGGGATTGGGGCACCTTGTAGCTGCGAGGAAAGAAGGAGCTGACGCAGCCGACGAAATAGGCCACCTCTGCTCGATCCTTGCCCAGGCCGGTGGGTGGGGAGGGGAGATTGTCGGCCCAGATCAGCCGTCCTTCGTTCTCCTCTGCTGAGATATTGCGATACTGGGCGATGCGAGAGTCCAGGTCGGCAAGAACTTCTGGCAGGAGACCCAGGCTGGCCAGTTCGCCCCGGGTCAGTTCGAGAATGCGGTCCACAGCCACCCCGCTGGGACAAGTGAAGGTACACGCACCGCACAGCAGACAGCGGAAGAAAGCTCGCGAGTATTCATCGGTGGGGTTTTCCAGCAGGCCCTCTTTGACCGCTCGGACCAGGGCTACGCGAGCGCGGGGCGAGTCGGTCTCGTTCAGACTCTCCCGGTAGCCAGGACAGACAGACAGGCAAAGCCCACAGCGAACACAGTAGAGCGCCTCCTCCTCGGGAGGGCGCTGTGGGACAAGGGTTGGTTTGTCAACGGTCATACAATCCTCCGGGGCAGGATGCAGGGTTCAAGACGCAAGATGACACATTCATCACCCTGAATTCTAAACTGGCCATGGCTACTCGGTACGGAAGCGAATAGTAGACATGCCATCAGGCAGGTGTCCCCACAAGGGAAAACGTAGTGACTGGTAGCATCTCTGCTTCCAATCGCGAGAGGTTCACAATCCGGCTGGCGCGGTCAATGTCAATGCCCACCAGGTGTCCCTCTGCATCGAAATCTAGCACCACACCTGGCGCGACCTCTTGCGAATCCACGCTCGCTTTTTCCGACAGATCAATATAGAGTGAATCGGTTTCGGGATAATAATGAAACTTCACGATCATACCTCCTTGAAATCCCGGTCAGGAAAGGCGTTGTGCACGGTCTTGCCATCTTCCAGTGTGACCACACGCAGGTACTTCCCCAGCTCCGGAATGTAGATCCAGTGTCGGATACGCCCATCGGGCTGAATCTCGCGGCGCACTGGCTGGCGCAGTGCTCGCTTACACCACTCGCGCTGGATATAAGGGCGTTTCCGTAACACTTGGTCTTCAAAATAGCGGGTTGTCTTCATTGCCCGAACTCCGGTTTCTAATCCCCCGTCACCACCGGCAACGTTAGTAGCGCGTGCGGTACAACCAGTACGTCCAATTCCGGCCCCAGCGATTCGGCAGCCATGCTCAGTGCCTCCTCAATTGTCGCAGCGGGAATCATCTTGCAGGCTTCTACTAGATCGGGGCGCTCACTACCCACGATGACTACCCGCGCCTCCTCCAGCACTTTCGCCATGACGAAAGCTCGCTGCGCGCCGGGCGGATAGCCAGTGCGCCGCAGTTCGGCCAGCAAACTGGGCATGTCCCTGGCGTCTCGCATCTCCTCCAAGAAGCGTTGCTCCCCTACCCCCTCACCCGCGCCCTCCTGACAGGGGGCGGGGATGATCAGAAAGCCGCCTGGCCTGACCACCGGCGTGGGAGCGAAGAAGAGGTAACTGGCTGCCCGGCTGGTCTGATAGAGATTGGCATCCTTGGGAAATCCCACACCGCCGATCACGATGTCGTACTGTTGCAGCACCGGCACCTCGTACAGCGCTCTGGCAAAGGCCACCAGCTCCAAGAAGGCGGCCTCTGGCTCGCCGGCGCGCACGGCCACCACCCGCTTGTGGTCGTCCAGCACGACGTTGAGGATGAAGCGCAAGCCCGCTCGTTGCGCCGCCTCGTTGACCGCCTCGTGGAAGGGATTGCCCTCAATGCGGCCCAGTCGCGTGCCGGGATGATCCACCATCTGCGGGCCGTGGGTGTAGGCGATCATGGCCTCGCCTGCTGCGCCCACAGCCACGGTCTTTCGTCCGCCGGAGTAGCCCGCGTATTGATGCGGCTCTACGATGCCGGTGGCGATGAGCAGGTCGGCCTCGTAGGCTGCTCGGTGCACTGAGAGAGGGATGCCGCTTTCGGTCGTGCCCAGATCCACCAGCGCATCGGGGCTCTGTGGCTCGTTGTCAATGACCCGGTAGCGGGCCACCACCTCCGCGCCCAGCTTGGCGATCTTCTCCTCCAGTGTGCTGGCCCGGTGCATACCGATGCCGCACAGCAGGGTGATGTCCTCGTCCCGCACACCGGCTGCGCCCAGTTCTGCCAGCAGCGCCGGCACGAGCAGATGATCCGGGCTGGCGCGGGTGATGTCGGTGAAGACGATGCAGACGGTATCGCCTGGCTTGGCCATCTCCCGCAGCGGCGGTGAATTCACCGGCTTGGCCAATGCCTCGGCGATGGCCGCTCTCACGTCAGCAATAGGTGGCACCTTTTTCGATTCCACCACCGTGCCGCGCATCCCCGGCGGCAAAGCGAAGCTGATTTCACCCTTGCCGTAGGGTACGGTATAGAGATTCTCGTCCATCAAGCTATCTCCTTCTGGGCCAGAGCGAGAGCGGGGAGTCTTTCGACGTAGGTGATGGGTTCGGAACTCCTGGCACGAGGGCGAGTGTATGAAGATACCTTGAGAAACTGATTCACCGGTGGAGAGGTAATGAGTTCGATCACCGTCTGGCGTAACTCTGGGGAGATGCGTTCTAATTTCAGGCGGAAACTGCGAGGGCCGATCTCAGTAGGTTCGATGAGATAAGAGACGTTATCCAGGATCAGGCTCATCGCTTTCTTTTCCTCCGGCCTGAAACGCAAGGTGATATAATCAGCAATCTCCATGGCGCAGGTCGCGGCCCCGCCCTCAAAGAATATCTCCAGGATGTCAGCTTCTTTAATGTAATCATA
>CAZQDO010000230.1:0-9246 GCA_964592085.1 uncultured Anaerolineae bacterium
GTCTGGTGCTGTACACGGGCAGCGAAGAGAACGATGCGCTCAACGTGCAGAACTTCGCTTACTTGGCTGAAGAGGCAAACGAGCTGGGCATGCCCCTCATTGGCGAGGTGTTTCCCATCGGCGGGATGCGAGACAGGCCAGACGAGTTTCACGACTACGTCAAGAAAACCTGTCGCATCGCCTGCGAACTGGGCGCCGACGCCATCAAGACCTTCTACACCGGCGAGCGGTTCGCCGAGGTGACCCAGGGCACTCCCATACCGGTGTTTGCGCTGGGGGCGGAGAAAACGGAAAGCGAGCTCGACGCGCTGAAACTGGCCCACAAAGCGGTGGCCGCAGGAGCGCGCGGCGTGGTCTTTGGTCGGAACGTGATCCAGGCCAAAGAGCCAGCACAATTCCTGCGCGGTCTGAAGGACGTTGTGCAGGGGAACGCGACGCCTGCCGAAGCCGCTGAGAGGTACGGGCTGGAGTAACGGGAAGGTGGGGCGGATTAGATTGCCAGAATCGAGACAGGGAGATCCAGGCGAGTATGAGCCGGGCCTGAATCGGATCAGTAGGCGTCAGTTCTTGAAGTACCTTGCGCTGGCGGGAGCGGCGGGACTGGCTGGCTGTGCTGGGAGGAGCAATGACCCGTGCCCGTCAGGCATCAAGGGGGCAACCTGCGGCGATCTGGGTGGAGGGTCTGTCACGACTTCGTCGGCTGCGGGGCAACAGGCCCATCCCATCATCTGGTACGTAGACCTCGAGCACGAGAGGGTTTTGAATGACCCAGACCAGTCATCCGAGCAACTCCGAATCCGCAATCACCGAGCCTCAGTCCTGGGCAGCATCGCCGGCATGTTCTGCCAGGCCATCCACTATTCCGAAGTCAGCCTGTCCCTGGCTCGTGATGAAGGGGTGCAGGCCATCGCTCTCAGTGGCTTCACCACCGACTTCGAGCACTACGATTTCACCACCTTCCATCCGGTATGCGAGTTGGTGAAGCAGGGAGGAATCCCGGTGATTGCCTTGTGCGGGGGGCACCAGTTGCTGGCGTACATGTTTGGCGGGACGTGCGGCGCGCTGCGCAAGCTGGAGCCCGGCGAGGAGGACCCTGCTGCGTGGGCTCCCGGCTGGTACAAGGAAGTGGGCTACATGCCCGTTCGGGTGCTGCAAGACGATCCAATCTTCGCCGGTCTGGGCTCGAAGCCGGTGTTCTTTGAGAGCCACTACTGGGAGGTCAAGCAGTTGCCTGCCGATTTCGAGCTCCTGGCCAGCACCGACGAATGTGAAGTGCAAGTCATGCGCCACAAGGACTGCCTCATCTACGGTACTCAGTTCCATCCAGAAGTGCACGACGACAGCTACCCCGATGGCCGCACGCTGCTGACCAACTTCTTCGAGATGGCTGGTGTCCTGGGCTAGAAGATTATTAGCAGAGCGGGCTCCCATGCCGCGAAGACTACCGCCCATTCGCGAGCGTGGGAGCCTAATGGCACTAACTCTTCCAGGCGGCTGACAGGAGAGGCGGTCGCAAACTACACTTTTTAAAGTGTAGTGCCTCAAAAGCCCGAGAGTCTGCGGTTCATGGGACACCACACATTGAAATTGTGTGGATTGAGGGTGTGATCGCTTGAAAGTCGGGCATGAGTCCATGCTAGATTTTGCTGGGCCTGGGAGCCTCCTCTGCTTTAGAATTTCCATCTACCTATGACGCCAGCGCCTTCATTGGCTACGTCTTGAACCCAGAGCGCGTGCGAATTGCAGCCAAGTCCATCGTGTGGTACAATTACCGCCAGGATTTTCGAGAGGTTGTCTTCTCTGACAGGAGTGAACATGACGATAACTTCTGACTACATAGAGCGTGTGTACGCCGGGGTGCTGGGCAAGATCATCGGCGTCTATCTAGGCCGCCCCATGGAGGGCTGGACCTACGAACGCATCATGGCCGAGCTGGGCGAGATCAACTACTACGTCCACGAGCGGCTCAATAGGTTGCTGATCCTGACCGACGACGACATCGCTGGCACGTTCACCTTTCTGCGGGCTTTGCCCGATTACGACAATCGCCGCGACCTCACGCCGGCTCAAATCGGTCAAACCTGGCTGAACTACATCATTGAGGGGCGCGCCATCCTCTGGTGGGGCGGCCTGGGGCGATCCACCGAGAACACGGCTTATCTGCGTTTGAAGAGCGGCATTTCGGCCCCGCGCAGTGGCTCTGTGGCGCTGAACGGCAAAGTCATCGCCGAGCAGATCGGTGCTCAGATTTTCATCGAGGGCTGGGGCATGGTGGCGCCGGGCGATCCGGAGTTCGCGGCCGACCTGGCGCGGCGGGCAGCCAGCGTCAGCCACGACTGCGAAGGGATCTATGGCGCGCAGGTGGTGGCGGCTATGGTTGCCCAGGCGTTCGTGGAATCCGACCTGCACGCGCTGATGGACACTGCTGTACGTCTCATCCCTTCGGATTCGGTCATCTATCGCCTCATCGCCGACGTTCGCGAGTGGCACGCCCAGGACGGCGATTGGCGCAAGACCCGAGAACGGATTGTCGCCCGCTACGGCTATGACAAGTTCGGCGGCAGTTGCCACATCGTGCCCAATCACGCTCTGATTATGCTCAGCCTGCTGTACGGCGAAGATGACTTCCAGCGGTCGCTGATGATCGTCAACACGTCGGGCTGGGATACCGACTGCAACGCCGGCAACGTGGGGTGCTTGCTGGGCGTCAAGAACGGCCTGGCAGGTATTGATGATGGCCCCGATTGGCGGGGGCCTGTGGCGGATAAACTGTACCTTCCCACTGCCGATGGCGGCCGGGCCATCACCGATGCTGTGACCGAGACCTTTCACGTGGTCAACGTCGGCCGTGCCCTGGCCGATCTGGAGCCCCTGGCGCCCAAAGGCGGCGCTCGCTTTCACTTTGAGCTGCCGGAGAGCGTTCAGGGCTTCTGCGTGGAGGATAGCGCCGAGGCCAGGGATACCACTGTCCTGGAGAACGTGGCCGGGCACAGCCAGCAGGGAGAGCGGAGTCTGGCCATCCGCTATCATCACCTCGCCCCAGGGCGTGTGGCACGAGTGGTCACTCCAACCTTCATTCCGCCCCAGGCTCTCAACATGCGCGGCTATGCCTTGATCGCCTCGCCCACTTTGTATCCAGGTCAGACCGTGCGGGCCAGCCTGAGCGCGGACCCTGGCAACCAGAGGCCGGTGGCGTGTCGTCTGTACATCCGGACCTACGGCGCGGACGACACGCTCACGACGACTCATGGGCCGCAAAAGACCTTGTCGCCCGACAGCCGCCAGGACTTCGTGTGGCCAATCGGCGCCACCCAGGGCGCGCCGATTGCCGAAGTCGGTGTCGAGATCCGTTCGGATCAGCGGGCCGATGGCACAGTCTACCTGGACTACCTGACGTGGGATGGCGCGCCGGACGTGGTGCTGGACCGCCCGCCGGGGAATGGGACGGTGTGGCAGCGGGCGTGGGTCAACGGGGTTGACCAGTTCCGGACGTTGGATACGGTGCCCTATTGCATCGCCCAGAATCACGGCACAGGTCTCTTGGCTCAGGGCACGCGCCAGTGGACTGACTACCGCGTTATGGCAAGCATCACCATGGACCTGGCCACCGCAGGCGGCATCGCCGTCCGTGTTCAGGGTTTGCGTCGTTACTACGCGCTGCTGCTTTGTCGTGACGGCGTGGCCCGTCTGGTCAAGGCCCTTGATGGCCAGACGGTGCTGGCCGAGACGGATTTTGGCTGGGAGTTCGGCAGCACCCATACACTCAGGCTGCAATGCCAGGGGCAGCGCCTCCATGCCTGGGTGGACGACGCCCCGCTCTTTGACGTGCAAGACGCCGACCATCCGCTCACGGGTGGTGCTGTGGCGTTGATATGCCAGGAAGGAAGCCTCTTGAGCGGCGCGGTCCACGTACAACCCATTGAGTGAGAAAATGAAACCATACAGTGAGCTAACACGGCTTGGTAGATTGCGACGGCTGAGGCAGCTTGCCCAGGTAGCCCTCGAGTCTTATGGCTTGACGGGAGCGCGTCTGACCTTCGTTCAATACGAAGGAAACGTGATCTTTCGTGTGGATGCGCCGCGTTCTGTTCCGGTCACGGGCAAGAAAGGCCCGTATATCGAGAATCGTTATGTGCTGCGGATTCTCACCACGAGTGACACGGAAGCCGTCGCCTCAGAACTGACCTGGCTCGCCGCGCTGAGCCGCGATGCGGGCCTGCCAGTGCCCGAACCTGTCCCCACTTTGGATGGGAAGCTGCTGACCACGATTACCACGCCCGGTGTGCCGCAGGGGAGGATCGTCTCTCTCATGCGCTGGATAGATGGACGAAGGCTCACCAGGGGGTTTCGCCCGAATCATCTCCGGGCCTGGGGGCAGGTGATGGCCCGACTGCACGAGTCTGCGGCCAGTTGGCAGCCTCCGGAGGGATTCACGCGGCCGCATTGGGACTGGAATGGGCAGTTGGGCGGGAGAGACTTCGACCATCCACTCGAAGAACTGGTCGCCTCAATGCCGGAGCGATTCCAGGAACCTTTCCAGATTGTATCGCATCAGGTTCGGGAGGTCATGGATGAGCTGGGCAAAGGGCCGGATGCCTACGGCATGATCCATGCGGATATGTATCCGGAGAATGTGCTGTTCAAGGCCGGACAGGTGTTCCCCATTGACTTCGAAGACTGCGGCTATGGGTATTGGATGTGGGACATCGGGGTTGCTCTCTGTTACTGGCCCTGGACCGAAGACTGGTACTGGATGCGAGACGCCTTTTTGGACGGCTATGCTCAAGTCCGTACGTTGCCAAAGTCGCAGCTAGTGCACTTCGACCTGTTCATGGCGGCGCAGTACGCCACCATGGTCCTTTGGGCTTCTATGTTCATCAAACATGACCCGGCCATGCGCGCCGAATACGAGGAGTGGCGGGACAGGGATGGGAACAAGCTCCTGCGCTACTTTGAGCGCCGCTAAGAGGAGAAGCACGAAACGATGTATCAAATGACCGGTCGTGAACGCGCCATCAAGGCCATGAACTTCGAGCCTACAGACAGGTTGCCCATCATGGCCAATATGTTGCCTCCGGAGTTTGTGCAAAAAGCAACCCTTATGCCGGAGGAGGACTACTGGGCCAATCAGCTCGACGCGCACATCCAGTCCATGAAAGTCATGGGCATGGACTTTCACGTTCAGAACTGGTTTCCCGTGCGCGAGGAGGCTCAAAGGGAGTGGTCGCCCGGTCAGTTCGACCGCTGGCGCGATGTGGACGTGGTCGTCGAACACATGGAGCAACAGGCTGCTCAGATGGACGAGATCTGGGGGCGTCTCAGCGCGAGCTCGCAGGAGCGGGAGAAGCGTATCCAGGCCATCTGCGATTATCAGATCGAGATACAAGGCAAGATGGGGGACGATCTGCTTTGGGTCTTTGGCATGAACTTCGAGGGTCCCCACATCATTGAGTTCCCCTACGAGGAATATGGCTATGAGGCTTTCTTCCTGGTTTGCGGGTTGCACCCTGAGGTGTTGGGGAGCTACTGGGCGGCAGCTTCGCGTCTGGCGCGGTGGCACAACGAGTGCGTGGTTGAGGCCGCCGCCCGCCTGGATTGGCCACGCATCGGATACCTGGGCACAGACGTGACCGACCAGCGAGGCAACATGGTCTCGCCTCGCTTCATGGATCGGTACTATTTCCCTCATCTCGACCACGCCGTAGCCCCCCTGGTGGAAGCCGGCTTCAAATTGGTCTGGCACAGCGATGGCAACATGAACGCCATGCTCCAGTCCCTCATTGACATCGGGATGGCGGGCTTTCAGGGTTTTCAGGAAGAATGTGGCACGCGCATCACCGATGTGGCCAGGCTGCGCAACCGCAATGGAGACCCTTTGATCCTGTGGGGCTCTGTCTCGATCATCACCGTGGTGCGCACGGGCACGTTCCACGACATCGAGCGCGAGGTGCAGCGCGTGCTGGACGAGTGGCCGCATCCGGGCCTGTGTTTGGGAACCTCCAGCTACATCTCGCCCGACGTGCCCCACGAAAACGTCATCGAGCTCTTCCGCCTGATGCGCACGCTGGGAACCGTCCAGCGGGGCCTGTAGTCGTCACAGGGGTTTCTATGGATCTATTGCTAGGATTGGACGTTGGCACCACGGCCACCAAAGCGCTGCTCTTCGATCTGGCGGGGAACGTCGTTGCCTCCGCCAGTTATTCGTATGACCTCATTGTGCCCCGTCCAGGGTGGGTGGAACAGGATCCAGAGGAGCTCTGGTGCGGCGTCGTGGAAACGTCGCGGGCGGTCTTGAGCCAGATCAGCTCTGAAGACAGGGTTGTGGCCCTCAGCCAGTCATCCCAGGCGGGCACGACGATTCCTGTGGATGCCCAAGGTCAACCAGTCTGCTATGCCATCAGTTGGATGGACGAGCGAGCTGGCGAACAGGCCCGGCGGGTGCGGGAGGGGTGGGGGAGCGACTTCATTAAAACGACCACCGGATGGACGCTGTGGGAGGGCTTGCCCCTCCAACACATCGCCTGGCTTCGAGAGAACCGCCCCGACATTTTCGGGGCAGCCCGCTACTTCCTCTTCGTCAACGATTTCATCACCCATCGGCTCGCTGGCCGCCTATGCATGAATCCCTCCGATGCTGGCATCACCCAGCTCATGAACGTCGCCAGCGGCGATTGGGATGAGCGGTTGCTGGAGATCGCGGGCATCCTGCGCCAGCAGCTCTCGCCTATGCGCCCATCGGGTCACGTCGTCGGCACGCTCACTCCGGCGGCGAGCGAGGCGACGGGCTTGCCCCAGGATGTCCTGGTGGTCAATGGCGCGCACGACCAGTATTGCGCCGCCGTGGGCACAGGCGTGACCCGGCCTGGTCCCACCATGCTCTCCTGCGGCACGGCCTGGGTGATTCTGGCCGTGCCTGAGAGCCTGGAAGTGGGACTGGGCAGTGGCATGAACATCAGTTGCCATGCCATTGAAGGCCGCTGGGGAGCGGTGCGCTCGCTGGGCGGCGTGGGCACGTCGTTGGAGTGGCTGCTGGACAACGTTTGGGGAGGGAAGGACGCAGGGGGGAAACGTGGCGATCTATACGACGCCATCAACCAGGGCGCCGCTCGATCCGCCCCGGGAGCTGATGGCCTGTTCTTCCTCCCGCCGGCAGGGGGGCACGCCAGTTCGATCGGTACCGGCCAGGGGGGCTTTGTCGGCCTGTTTCTATCCCATTCCCAGGATGACCTGGCCCGCGCGGTGATGGAGGGGGTCGCCTTTGAGCTGCGCTGGGCCCTGGAGGAAATCCAAGAGGCCGGTGTTCGGGTCGCCGAGTTCAAGATGGTCGGCGGGGCGGCCGAGAGTCCGCTGTGGCCGCAGATCGTCGCCGACGTCACCGGCGTTCCCGTGGCCCTGCCCACCGTCAAGCAGGCGGCTGGCCGTGGCGCAGCGATCCTGGCTGGGGTGGGCGCTGGCCTCTTTCTCAACCCTGATGCAGGCTTTGCCGTCTTCCGTGGCCAGGAGACCCGCCTGGAACCCGCTTCTGAAAATCGCAATCAATACGAGGATCTTTTTCACGTCTACCAGGATCTGTATCAGCTTTTGAGCTGCTCCATGGCGCGTTCGCGCCACTCATAAGGGGAGAAACTCCAAGTGTCATCGCGAGGCGGTGCTTTTCCGCCGAAGCGATCCCCAATTCACAAGGTGGAGATTGCTTCGGCAAAAAAACGCCTCGCAATGACACAGCCTCCTTGTTTCTTGGGAGCAATCGGTGGAAGGAAGACCATGTCTAGCAAGCCTCCAGCAAACATGACGCACCGAGAGCGTGTGTTAGCTGCCCTCAGCCACCAACAGCCGGATCGTGTCCCCATTGACTTTGGGGGTACAAAGAATTCCACCATCCACATCCTTGCCTACGAGCGCCTGAAGGCTCACTTGGGCATCACCTCCGAAACCCGTCTGATAGATCGCATGATGCAGGTGGTGGAGGTGGACGAGGCCGTACTCCAGTATTTCGACGTGGATACCCGCGCCGTGCTGCCCGGCACGCCAGACCGTCCCAGAAGTCGGGAGATTGACGAGAACACCTACGAGGATGAGTGGGGCGTGGTGCGGCATCAGCCTCCCACAGCATATTGGTACGAACTGGTGCACAGTCCCCTGGCCGGGGAGATCACCATTTCCGACATCGTGAACTACCCCTGGCCTGACCCTCACGATCCTGGGCGTGTGCGGAGCATTGTGCCGCGCATCGAGCACCTGCGCCGCACGACGGATTGTGCATTGGTTCTCCACTTGCCCTCAGCTTTTGTCCACAAGAGCCAATACCTGCGAGGCTTTGAGGATTGGTTCATGGATACTGCTGCGGATCAGCGACTCATCGGCGCCCTGTTCGACGCTTTGTTGGAAGTGAATATGGCTATGGCCGGGGACATCCTTGAGGTGGCTGGTCATCTGGTGGACGTGGTCACCACCTCTGATGACATCGGCGGCCAGAATGGCCCCATCATCTCGCCACGGGCATACCGCGAGCTGATCAAGCCCCGGCAGCAGTCCTACTTCGAGTTCATCCGTGCTCGCACGTCAGCGCCGATCCTGTACCACAGTTGTGGCTCGCTCTACAGGCTGATGGACGACCTCATTGAGATCGGGGTGCAGGCGGTGAATCCGGTGCAGGTCAGTGCGCGGGATATGGAGACTGATCGCCTAAAGCGGGAGTTTGGTGATCGGGTCGCCTTTTGGGGAGCAGTGGACACCCAGCACGCTCTGCCCTTCGGTACGGTTGAAGATGTGCGGGCCGAGGTGCGACGACGGATTCGAGACCTGGCGCCGGGCGGCGGCTACGTCTTGGCGGCAGTGCACAACATCCAGCCCGAAGTTCCACCCGAAAACATCTGCGCCATGTTTGAAGCTGCCCGGACGGTAGACCAGGTGCAACGCACTTCGGCAAAGTGCGTTGCACCTAGAGTTGAGGAGGTTCACGAATGACCGAAACCAGGAAAGCGAAGGTCGGCATGTTGGGCATGATGACCGAGTATTATGAGCGCTGGCCTGAGATCAAGCCCATGCTGGCCGAGTTCGGCGAGGAGTTGGTGGAGACCCTCTCGCCCTTCGCTGAAGTCGAGTTCCCTGGCGTATGCACCACCCGCCAGCAGGTAGATCAGGCAGTGGCAGGTTTTGAGGCCGATGGCAAGGACCTTCTCCTGGTCGTCTTGCTCAGCTACGCCCCCAGTCACATCTCCCTGCCTGCGCTGAAGCGCACACGCC
>CAZQDO010000231.1:0-9241 GCA_964592085.1 uncultured Anaerolineae bacterium
CACCCCCCAGCGCATGCACCCAAACACCCCCCCCCCCCAATCCACCCAAATCCAAGGGGCGGGGGGCCCCCACGCCCCCCCGCCCCCAAGACCCTAACTCAACGACGCGATTTAGATGTTGTCTCCGAGCCAGCCAGGATCTTCTCTGAGGTCATCCCTCTCCGGCGGCCACTGGAATTCGAAATGCTCCGGCAATTCATCCAGGTCGAAGGGCAACTCATCAAACGGAAACTCGAAGTCGAAGTCAAAGTCATAGGGTAGCTCATCACCCTCGAAATGACGCTCGAGTCTGAAGAATCCGCCGACCAACACCCCCAGATAGGCCCTCCCCTCATCATCAGGACGCGCAGCCAACGCGATCTCGATTTCGCGCTCTTCCTCACTATCACGCTGGTAGACCGTCAACGTGATGCTGTCACCCGGCTCCCGTTCGGCGATAGCATCGGCCAGTGCCTGCGGGCTTTCTACCGCTTCACCGTCAATAGCCGTGATCACGTCGCCCTCCTGCAAACCGGCAGCGGAGGCAGGGCTGTCTTCATCCACACGCTGGATAACCGCGCCCTGCTCGACTTCACCCTCCGGGAAAGTAAAGGGCAGCTCATCGAACTCGAACTCCTCTAAGGGCAAAACCTGCAAATCTTTGAACCACGGGGCGGACGAGTATCGCACGCCCAGGTAGGCAACGCCCTCTTTGTCCGGATGCTCGCCCAATTCAACCGCTACTTCAAAGGGCTCTTCATCATCGGGCCGCTCGATCTCCAGCGTCACAGTGTCACCCGGCTCGTACTGGGCGATGAGGTCCGCCAGGTCGTTTTCAGCGTCGAGCTTCTGGCCGCCAACAGCCACGATCACATCGCCTTCTTGCAGACCAGCTTCCTCGGCGGGGCTATCGGGCATGACCTCGACGATAGCTGCGCCAGGTGCGCCAACTCGCACGTCAACCTTGACCTCTTTGGACAAGCCACCGCAGGGAACCAATCCCAGGTAGGCTTGACCATTGCGGTCCCCCAGGGTTGCCGTCAAGGTGCGCAAGTCGTCACCGTGGAGCACTTTCAGTTCAACCTCGTCGCCAGGCTCCAACTCATCAAGATAGGACGCCAGATCGCCCGAATGTTCCAGGACTTCACCGTCAATCTCTAACAAGATGTCGCCCCGCACCACACCTGCTTCTGCCGCCGGGCCATCGGACTCGACAGAGGAGATGACGATGCCGTAACCTGGATCAGCCTCTTGCGCTTTGACCACAGGAAGCACATCGCCAAACTGAGTCAGTCCGTAAACGATGCCTCCCCCCACTATCGCGCCCACAAACAGTACCAGAGAGAACCCAGCCAGCAGAGCCAATACCTTCAGAATACGATTGTTCATCACCCACTTCCTCCTTCGATTGGTTTACACGCTTATCATATCAAAGGATGGTTACACAGCGTTTATGGTTCTGTTAAGGTTTGACAACATCAGCCGAATCACGGCTCAAACTTGTACCCGACCCCCCGCACCGTCACGAACCAGCGCGGGTTGGATGGATCGTCTTCCAGCTTCTCGCGCAGATGCCGGACATGAACGTCTACCGTGCGCTCGTCGCCGACGCTGCTATCATAGCCCCAGACCGCTTCGATCAAAGCACCTCGGCTGAAAGGCCGATCCGGATTGGCAACCAGGTAGCGCAACAGCCGGAACTCAATGGGCGTCAGGTCAACCAACCGCCCCTGGTGATAGACCTGCAACCGCTTCAGGTCCACTTCCACCTCGCCGAAGGTCAAGCGATCCTCGCCTGAGACAGCGGCCAAATCGCCATAGGCCCGGCGCAGCAAGGCCCGAATCCGCGAGATCAACTCGCGCAGGCTGAAGGGCTTAACGACGTAGTCGTCAGCGCCCAGCTCAAGGCCCACCACTTTGTCCACCTCTTCATCGCGGGCGGTGAGCATCAAAATAGGCTGGCGTTTTCCTTCGGCGCGCAGTTGACGGCAGACGTCGAACCCGCTGATGTCCGGCAGCCGAATATCCAGCAGGATCAAGTGAGGATCCTGGCTGCGCGCCAACTCCAGGGCTCGCTGGCCCGTGTCGGCCCACAGCACCGTGAACCCCTCGCTGGTCAGGCCATACTCCAGCCCCCTGGCCACGGCGCGTTCGTCTTCAACGATCAGGATTCGTTCTCCGGCCACTGATTCCTTCTCACCCTTGCGG
Source organism: uncultured Anaerolineae bacterium (assembly GCA_964592085.1). Taxonomy (GTDB): domain Bacteria; phylum Chloroflexota; class Anaerolineae; order VGOG01; family VGOG01; genus CAZQDO01. The sequence goes on from CAZQDO010000231.1 coordinate 2,188, forward strand.
TACACAACAGAGGGTCTCCTGGGCTACAAGACACAGCGAGACACCGGAGACCCTCACAAATCACGCTCTCTTCAAAACGATTTCGGATCCATCAAGAATCCGCAATGGATCAAAGGTCATCAGGTTGGGTTACCCGCCGCAACCAAGCCAGGCGATCAAAATCGGCGTCGAAGCTGGCCAAGAACGGGATGCGCCGGTTGCGGCAAGAGATGGCAATGAGTGCGTCGTTGAAGTTAAGTTCGCCACCGGAAGATCGGACCATATTGATAACCTCAAGGTACAGAAGCGGCACGTCCGGAAACACCCAGAGAATGTTCTCTGTCGGGAAATCCACCAGGAGCTGTTCGAGCAACACATTTAAGTCAGCCTCACGGCGCTTCTCGTGCAGCCGGCGGGCCAAGGTACTGACTGCCTCGGCCATAGTGCAATCGAACACGACCAGTTCCGCTCCACCAGTCTTGAGCGCCTTATTCAGAGCCACGGCCGCCGCATGCCAGATGTCCCTGGAGTCCAGCAAACCGATCAGAACCGAGGTGTCAATCCCGACCCTCATTGGTAAAGAGCCTCCGAGTCGTCCAGCGCGTCGCCACCAACTTCGACAATTCCTATCAGGCGATCTAGGGCACCGGCCGTCACCGTGCGCGTTGGGTAGACAAACGGAGGCTGCTCAAAGTCGGCAACCTGCCTGTGCGACTGTTTGACCAGCGGGATACCACTCAATGCCTGCACAGGAATACGCACCTCAGTCCCATTCGGCAGCTCAAACGGATCCAGCAATCGTAAGACCCCATCTTGATACACAGCGCGAACTTCTGAGCCTGTCATGCCACCTCCCTTGTCGCTTTCCGACGTCACTCACTGATCTGATTCACATTATCAGTAGACGGGAAAACTTGCTGGAATGCGGACGCAAGTCCGCCTTTATGAGGCATGAAGCAGACTTGCGTCTGCACTCCGCTCCCAAATTCTCAAGTACTGATTATACACCATCGGTGCGACTCAGGCAAATCACTCAACGGGAATGCCCATCAAGACATGGGGTGTACAAGCAACTCGTGACTTCTCTGCTCACGATGCTTACTGCAGAAGCGACTATCTCTCGCCCTGACTAAAGCTGGCGCAGATAGACGATGCTCCGCTCAGCCGATGTGTCGGCGTCGGGCAAGGGCATGAACTCGCCGGAGACGTAGCCCCGGTAGCCGGTGGCGAAGAGGGTGTCCAGGATGGACTTGAAGTCCAGATGTCCGGCGCCGGGATACCAGCGGTTGGAGTCGGCCACGTGGAAGTGAAAGATGCGGTGGCCACAGGCGCGGATGCTGTCCTCCATCACCGGCTCCTCGATGTTCATGTGGAAGGTGTCCAGCAGCAGGCCGAAGTTGTCTGCGCCGACCTCCTCGATGAGCGCCAGCCCTTGCTCGACGTTGTTGATGAGGGTGGTCTCGTAGCGGTTGATAGGCTCCAACACCAGGCGCACGTCGTAGGGCGCAGCGGCCGCCGAACAGCTTTGCAGTGCCTCGACGAGCCAGGCGTAGGCCTGGTCGTGGCCCACGCCCGGCTTCACGATGCCGCGCAGCAGACCGATGATGATCACGGCCCTGGCTTGAGCCGCGAAGGGCACGTGGTCGCACACCCGCTGGATGGCCGCCGCCCGCACATCGGGGTCAGGGTCGGTGAAGGACAATCCCTCCTCGCCCCATGCCTGACCGGTGCCGATGGCCGGCACCTCCAGGCCGTGCGCCGATACGACGCGCAGCAACTCATCGACGTCCACCAGCCTGGGGTCGCGGATGGCAAGCTCCACGCCATCGTAGCCCCAGCCCGCAATCTTGGCCACGTTGGCCTCAAAGTCGCCCTTGAAGGCCACCGCCTGGAACTGGGCGGCGTGAGTGGAGAGGACGATGCTCAGTTTCATGGTCTTTGATCTCCGGGTTATGAGGGACGAGGCAACGAGGAATGACGTTTGCCCCATCCCTCGCTGCCCCTTGTGCATCACACCAAGGTATTCTGCCCGATGGCCGGCAGCCCGTACACCGGCTTCCAGCCCTCGCTCAACGGCTCGCGCAGGTAGGGCTCCATCTCCTCGGCCGTGCGCAGGGTCACCTCTTCCACCGGCGGCACGGTGCCGGGCGGGAACGCCTCCAGGATCTGGTCGTTGAGCAGGGTCAGGTAGCGCAGGATGGCGGCCACCGGCCGCTTGGCCTTGTCCGCCGAACCGTGGGTGGCTTTGCCCACGACGCCCTCGGGCGTGGCCGCAATCTCAATAGCGAAGTGGCCCTCACCCTCCGACCAGCGGCTCGGCCGCCCGAAGGGATCCACCGACTTGTCGAAGTGGCCATCCGGCAGGTAGCTCTTGCCCTCGGTGTCCACCGCGTATCGCATGTCCACCATCTCAGGATGGAACAGCAGTCCCAGCGAGGTCTCCGACTCGTCGGCGTGGACGAAGTTGGTGTCCCACTTGCCGCCCTTTTCCGTGGTGCGGAAGAACTCGCGCACCGCGCGGTGCCAGTCGATGACGCGGAAGATGCCGGGGAGCTGGTAGCGCTTCTGGAACTGCTGCACCGCCGACTCCAGCACCCACAGGTGGCCGTGGTTGTTGATGATGATCTGCTTGCGGAAGCCGTCGTTCCACAGACCCAGCATCACGTCCATCATCAGCTCCCGCACTACGTTCTCGCGAACGACAACGGTGCCGGGCATGCCCAGGTGATGGTAGGGGTGAGCGCCGTACATCAGTGGCGGCAGAGCCAGGTTGACGGGCGCGCCCCGTTTGGCCGTGTAGCGCCGCACCCCCTCGCAGATCTGGCTGACGTACAGTGTATCCGACGCGCTGGCCAGGTGCCGGCCGTGGAGCTCGGTGCACCCCACAGGGATGAAGACGACGTCGTTCTTGCGCCGGTTCTCCTCGACCTGCCAGCGCACCGTTGTTTGAATGTACGAGCCGGGCTTGCCCCACTCGACCGGCGAGGGGACACCGTACTCGGCCAGGATGGCATCAATCTCGGCGTCACTGGCATCCCACACCGCTTTCTTCAGGCGGCCAACGGCGTTGTCTTCGAAGAACAGGTCGGGCTGATCAGTAGCAAGCAGCCCCTCCGGTATTTGTTTGTCTGACATTTCACTTACCTCCAATCCCTAATGAGCTTCCTCGAAAAGTCACTGAAAGTGCTCCCAGCCCCCGTCCCCGGGGGCGTCACTGGCGAAGTCGAGCCGCAAGAGCCGCCCCGGGGACGGGGCTTCGAGCACCCTCCAGAAAAGCTCTAATTCCCAGTCCCTGGTTCCTAACCCTTGCCCCTAATTCGGCTTCACCAGGATCTTACCGTCCGTTCGCTCCGTGGACCTGGCGATGGCAGCCACGGTATCTTTCAGGCCATAACGAGCGGTGATGATGGGGCTCAGGTCTAGCCGGCCCGCGGCCACCAGACGGATGACGCTGGGGAAGGTCTCGTGGCCGGAGTGCCCCTGGGCGCCGACGACCTGGGAGCGGCGCACCTGCAAGGCCTCCAGATACATGGGCACCCGTTGAGCGGCCCGGCCGATCTGCACGATCTTGCCATTGATGGCTAGAGCCTTCTCCATCTCCGGCACCGTCAGATGCGGGGCGCCTGCGGCCTCGACGTGGAAGTTGAAGCCCTCGCCCTTGCTCAGCTCCATCAGCACGTCGCCGGCGACGACCTCGCGCGGGTCATACACGTAGTCAGCCCCCACCTTCTTCGCCAATTCCAACCGCTGCGGTGAGATCTCGAAGACAGCGATGATGCCCGCGCCGGCTGCTTTCGCCAGGCCGATGGCCGCCAGACCAATCGGGCCCGCGCCAAAGACGCTGACGTAGTGCCCCGGCCGAAAGCCACCTGCCCGCTCGAACATGGCATTGTAGGAGACGCAGCTCGGCTCGGTGAGAGCAGCCACTTCGTAGCCCTTCTCCTCGCTGCCAAAGCGCTCGGCGATGGCGCCAATCTTCCAGCAGAACTTCTCGTCCACAGCGATGTAGTTGGCGAAGGCGCCGGGAATGGTAAAGCCCAGCTCCTCCAGGTTGGTGCAGTGGTTAGGATAGCCGTTGCGGCAGGGGATACAGCGGCCGCACCAGATCATCTCCTCCACCGTCACCATGTCGCCGACTTCGAGCAGTTCGACATCCTTGCCCACCTCCACCACTTTCCCGGAGAACTCATGGCCCAGGATAGTGGGGAACTTGGTGAGACCAGGGTAGAGGATGTAATCGTCCTCGTCGGTCTCGTAGAAGTGCATGTCGGAGCCGCAGACACCGCAGGCCTGCACCTCCAACACCACCTCTTGCGGGCCCGGCTTGGGATCGGGCCACTCGCGTACCTCCAGTTTGGGATGACGCCAGATGCTGTTGCCAGTGACGGCCTTGCCTGTCTCCTTCTCCCATTCGGAAACCACATAATCTGGTTTGGGCTCCCAAACGGCATCAAGAACCAATCCTTTCATGTCAAAAACCTCCTGAGTGTATTTTCACGTTTCACGTTTTGCGTCTCACGCGCCGCGTGTCACGTTGTCTCGCGTACGATCAGCCTGCCCTTTACCACGATGTTGGAGAAAGGCGCGGTAGAATCGCCAGCGGCCATTAACGCCAGCGCCATGTCCATGGCTTGTCGGCCCATGTCTCGCTGAGGCTGGGCGACGGTCGTAAGAGGCGGATTGATGTACGAGGCCAGAGGAACATCGTCAAAGCCAACCACAGCCAGGTCTTGTGGCACCGACAGGCCCGCTCGTCGAGCAGCGCGCAACAGGCCGATGGCGGTCATGTCGTTGTAGCAGAAAACGGCGGTAGGCGAGCTACCCATGCCTGTCAGGGCGTGCAGCGCCCGCTCACCGCCGTCGAGGCGACCGTTGCCGGGAATGACTAGGGCCGGATCGAAAGGGACGCCGCTCTCTTCTAGCGCAAGCCGATAACCAGCCAGTCGGCCTGCGCTATCACTTTGGTCGGTCGTGCCAGACACGTAGGCAATGCGGCGATGTCCCCGCTCAATGAGATGTCGAGTCGCCAGGTGGCCGCCGTGCTGGTTGTCCACACTCACCGAAAAGGTGTAGCGCCCGCTCTGTTCGTTGTGGTTGTTGATGAGTACCACCGGCACGCCGATGCGCTCCAGGTGCTCCAGGTAGAGCGCGCCCACCCGCGAGGAAGTGACGATGACACTGTCCACCCGCTTGGCGCGGAGCATTTCCACGGCGGCCACTTCGCGGTCTGGCTCGGCAGCAGAGCTGGCCAGGATGACGGAATAGTCGTTCTCAAGGGCCGTGTCTTCGATACCCTGCACCACCTCGGCCACGAAGGGGTCGGTGATGGTGGTCACGACGACGCCCACGGTGCGGGTGTGTCGCGTCACCAGACCGCGGGCGATGGCGTCGGGGGTGTAGCCCATCTCCTGGGCCAGGCGTTGGATGCGGGCTTTGGTCTCAGCCTTTACGAGGGGGCTATCGCCCAGAGCGCGGGAAACCGTGGAGTGAGAAACGCCAGCCGCCTGAGCGATGTCCTTTATCGAGACACGCATGGGGGATGCTCCTGTTTGCAAACGTGTGCATTGCTTGTCCTAGAGAAAGGCGATCCTGTTATGGCCTATTGGATCGCCTATGCTAGGTTTGCACACGTGTGCAATGATAGCACATTTCGCGAGCTTTGTCAAATGACATCTCGGTATCTTTGCCTGATCAGCTCTTCCACCTCACCCATCTCTCTGTCAAAGGGACCTTCGGCTTCCATTTTCAAACTGGTAAGAGCAGCCGCCCATAAAATGGCCTCAGCCGGGGACGCGGTGAGCCTCTTTCCCAGATAGGCAGCGGTGCAGGTATCTCCCCGGCCGGTCCGCCCCCTCATCTCCCTGGTGTGAAAGGGTCCGGCGTAGAAGTGATCATCGGCGTAGACCAACACCCCCTGGCTGTGAGTCAGAACCACTTCGCTGGGACCCAATTCGGACAGAGCCCTGGCAGCTTCCTGAAGGTCGGTTCTGCCAGTCAGGGCTCCCGCCTCCACTGCGTCGGCCTTCAGCACATCCACCAGCTCAAGAACCTGGCCCACCTCGGGCCAATCCTCGTGGACTAGCTCCCCTCCCCGGTTCACCCTGAGAAAACCCTGCACATCCAGGGAGATTCTGGCCTCCTTTTGGGCCAGGGCCTCAATGACTCCAAGCGGTACCTCGCCCCGAATAGACGCCCCAACGTGGAAAACGCGGGCCTGGACAGGGGTGACCTCCGCCGGGGTGAACGGGCCAGCAGAGCCGATGTTGTAGACCGTGCGCTGGTCGAGGTTTTGGGTGGGATAGACCAGCTTCAGCTTGGTAGATTGCGGGGTCGGTGTGGCAAACACCTCAACGCCCATGCGCGAGAGGTCTTCCACCACATCGAAATCCTCCTCTGCCAGCCTGGTGATGACGGCTGTCCGGAGCCCCATTTTGACCGCAACATGGGCTCCGTAATTGAAGGCTCCTCCGTGTACGGTCTTCGTTTCATGGGGCAGGACAATAGTGTCTTTGGTGTAGTGGCCAAGGAAGGCAATGTCGAATTTCTGCATAGGGATTTCTACCCCTACGAGAGGGAGGGCTGCTCCACCTCGCTCAGCTTGACGGGGCGGTTTTCCTGGTACGACTTCTTGGCCGCATAGCCCATCACCACCGGGATGCGGCCGTCAATGCCCGTCACAGGAGGCATCTTGTCCTGCTGGATGCACTCAACGAAGGCTTGCATCTCGGCAATGTAGGAGTCGGTGTAGCGCTCCACGAAGAAGAACAGGGGCAGCGAGGAATGGATGCCCTCCGCGTTACTGTGCACCGCTGTATCGGGGGTGTTGTTGGAAACCGCCACCATGCCCTCGGAGCCAAACACCTCCACGCGCTGGTCGTAGCCATAGACGGCCTTCCGGCTGTTGTCAATGGTGCCGATGACGCCGTTGGCAAAATGCAGGGTGATGACAGCGGTATCAATGTCACCAGCTTTGCCGATTTCAGGATCCACCATCACCCCGCCAGCCGCGTAGATCTCAGTGACCTCGCTCCCGATCAAATAACGGGCCATGTCGAAGTCGTGGATGGTCATGTCC
>CAZQDO010000232.1:0-9158 GCA_964592085.1 uncultured Anaerolineae bacterium
CCATCAAGTAGGGACCCAGCAATGACATTCCCGACGAGAGGGCGACCAACGCAACGGTGCCGATCAACAGCCCCTGTTGGCGCTTCAAGTAACCCCACAGGCGGCGCATCGTGCCTCGCACGTCCTCGGCCCGGCCCATACCGCCCATCAAGTGCACACCAGGCCCGCGTCGGCCAGGGCCAAATCCCGGACGAGGGGGGGCATCTCGTCTCGTCTTGTCAACAGGCTGGCTTTTACTCATGCGCCATTACCCCCCAACTGGGATTCATAGATCTCGCGATAGACCGGACTCGACGCCAACAACTCGCGGTGTGTCCCTTCAGCAGCAATCTGGCCGTCGTCCAGCACCAGGATCTTGTCGGCGTTCAGCACCGTGCTGATGCGCTGCGCGATCACGAAACTCGTGCGGCCTTTCATCACATCCTCCAGCGCATCCTGAATCCTGGTCTCTGTTTCCACGTCTACGGAGCTGGTGCTGTCGTCGAGGATCAACACGGCGGGCCGGATGAGCAACGCACGCGCAATGGCGACCCGCTGCTTCTGCCCCCCAGACAGGTTGACACCGCGCTGGCCAACCACGGTATCATATCCGTCCGGAAATTCGCTGATAAACTGGTGGGCCTGAGCAGCCTGGGCCGCGGCGATCACCTCTTCGTCCGCGGCGTCGGGGCGACCGTAGCGGATGTTGTCGCGGATCGTCCCGCTGAACAAGACCGATTCCTGCAGGGCAATGCCCACGTTGCGGCGCAGAGCCTCTTTCTCAATGTCGCGCACGTCTACCCCATCAATCGTCACCCGCCCTCCGGTCACGTCGTAGAAACGCGGGATCAGGTGGATCAGGCTGGACTTGCCCGACCCCGTTGCCCCCAGGATAGCCACCGTCTGTCCCGGCTCAGCCACAAAGTTGATGTCCTTGAGCACCGGTGGAAACCCTTGCGAAGATTTATGAGCAGATTCCAAGCCAGGAGAACCCTTGTCCTCAGAAAACCGCCCCGTTTTCAGATCTGTTTGCAACCTTCGCAAGGGTGCGCTATTGTAGCTGAACGTCACGTTTTCAAAGGCGACCCGCCCCCGTGGCGCAAAGGCAGTCACGGCATCGGCCTTGTCCTCGACCTCGGGCACGCTGCCCAGCACCTCCTGGATGCGCTCCGCCGACGCCTGGGCTCGCGCAGTCATCATGACCAGCATGCTGACCATCATCAGCGACATGAGCGTGCGCGTCAAATAGTTGACGAAGGCGATGATCTGCCCCATCTGCATCGTCCCGTAGGTCACCTGGAGACCGCCAAACCAGATCGCGCCGACTACCCCCAGGTTGACAGCCAGCATCATGAACGGCATGGCCACGGCAACGGTCCGCGCCGCGCGAACGGTCTGTTCCATCAAGCCATCGTTCGCGGTCCGAAAGCGCTGGATCTCGTGTTGGGCGCGCACAAAGGCCTTGACCACGCGCACACCCGCCAGGTTCTCCTGCATCACCGTGTTCAGGTCGTCGAGCTTGCGCTGCACCTGTCCGAACAGAGGAGTCGCCTTGCTGATCACCCAGATCAACGCGACCAGCACCAACGGTGTCAAAACGAGGAGCAGCGACGCCAGTCGGGGGCTGGTCAGAATGGCCATCAGCAGGCTTCCCGCGAGCATCAGTGGCGCTCTGACCATAATCCTGAGCAGCATCGCCACCACCTGCTGCACCTGGGTGACATCGTTGGTCAAGCGCGTGACCAACTGCCCCGTCTCCAGATCGTCCAGGTTGCCAAAGGAGAACGACTGCACCTTGCGAAAGAGCGCGTGACGCAGGTCGGCCCCAAAGCCCTGGGCAGACAGGGTGGCGAACACCGTGCAACCCAGGCCGCCCACCGCGCCGACGAGGGCCAGCCCAACCATCAGTAAGCCGGTATCGGTGACGACGGACATATCGAGTTGAGCGATCCCTTCGTCTACGATGCGCTGGACCAGCCGGGGCTGCATCAGGTCCATGGCGACTTCGAGGATCATGAGAAGTGGGGCCAGGATGGCCCATTTCCGATAGGGTTTCAGAAACCTGGCTAGTTTTAGGGATGACTTCATTTCACGTTTTTGACTCCTGACAGGTGCAACGCACTTTGAAAGTGCGTTGCACTTATTACTCGTACCGCAGCGCCTCAATGGGCCGCAGGCTGGCCGCTCGCCAGGCGGGATAGAGGCCGAAGACAAGTCCGACGGCAGCGGCGAAGCCAGAGGCCATCAGCACCGTGGCGGTGTCCACCACCGGGGTCAGGTCGGCGGACATGTTGCCGATCAGATTAGATGTCGCTATCCCTATAGCGATCCCCAGCACGCCGCCTATCAGACTCATCACCAGCGACTCGATCAAGAACTGGGCCAGGATATCCCGCTTGAGCGCGCCCACGGCTTTGCGAATGCCGATCTCTCGCGTCCGCTCGGTGACGCTGACCAGCATGATGTTCATGATGCCGATCCCGCCCACCACCAGCGAGATGCCGGCGATGGCGCCCAGAAAGAGTGTCACCATGCCCATGATGACGTCGAAGGCCTCCAGAACGTCGCTCTGGCTAATGATGGTGAAATCGTCGTCGGCCTGATAAGCGATGTCGTGGCTTTCGCGCAGCGTGTCTTTGATCTGCTGGGTGGCTTCGTCCATCAATTCCTCGTTCTGTGCCTGGACGACGATGGCGTGCACGGCTTCCTCACCACTGCGCGTGCGAACACGATAGAGCCGACTCTGCGCTGTGGAGAGGGGGATGTAGATCTGATCGTCATCACTCACAAATCCCATCCCGCCCCTGGCCTTCAGCACACCAACCACCTCGTACTGAGCCCCCTTGATTTTCACAGTCTCACCGATGGGGAATTCATCGTCGGGGAAGAGATCTTCGGCAACAGTGGCCCCCAGAACAGCTACGCGAGCTTTGGTGTCCAGGTCGTTTCGCGTCAACCCATCGCCCGATTCCAGTATCAGGCTGCGGACATCCAGGTAGTTGGCGGTGATGCCAGCGACGGTGACGCGCGTATCCCGGCTGCCATAGACCACCGGCTGGTTGCCCTGTATCAAGACAGCCACGTCTTTGACCGCCGGAGCGTAGAATGGATCCGCCAGCCTCTCGGCGTCCCCCATGCTCAAGGTCTGATAGCCGCCGCTGTTGTCGGTATCAGCCATGACCGAGATCAGGTTAGAGCCGATGGCCTGAATCTCGCTTTCGATGGAGGCACTGAGGCCATTGCCGATGGAGAGCAAGGCGATCACAGCGGCCACACCGATGATGACACCCAACATGGTCAGCATGGCGCGCATCTTGTTGGTTGTCAGACTATCTAAGGCAGTCAAAAGACTCTCTCTCAGGTTCATGTTTCCTCTCTCCCAATTCCATCACTCTCGATCAGACCATCTCTGAGATACACCGTCCGCCGGGCGCGTTGGGCCACCTCTGGATCGTGGGTGACGAAGATGATGGTGATGCCGTCCGCGTTGAGATCGTCGAAGATGTCCAGGATCTCGTCCCCTGAAGCAGTGTCCAGGTTGCCGGTCGGCTCGTCGGCCAGGATGATGCTAGGCTCGGCGGCCAGGGCCCGGGCGATGGCCACCCGCTGCTGCTGTCCGCCGGAGAGCTCGTCGGGGCGGTGATCCATGCGATCCCCTAGCCCCACTGCGCGCAGGGCTTCCTCCGCTCGTTGGCGGCGCTCCCGTCGGCCCAGGCCAGCGTACATCAGGGGCAACGCCACCTGCTTGACGGCCGGCGTGCGGGGCAACAAGTTGTAGGTCTGAAAGACGAAGCCGATTCGTTTGTTGCGTACCCGGGCCAGGTCGTCGTCGCTCATCTGGCTCACGTCTATGTTGTCCAGCTTGTACGTACCGCTGGTGGGTTGATCCAGGCAGCCGACCATGTTCATCAGCGTGCTCTTGCCAGATCCAGATGGCCCCATGACGGCCACAAACTCACCTTCCCGGATGGTCAGGCTCACCCCGCGCAGGGCGTGAACGGTCTGCGTTCCCATGTGGTACTCTTTGGTAATGTCGCTGAGCTCGATCATCGGTTTAGCCTCCTGATCTCCTCCGGCGGCCCCTGGGAAAAGTCCAGCACTTCCTTAACCTCGCCGATGGCCAGTTGATCGCCCTCCTGCAGACCGCCGGTGATCTCGGTATAGCTGTTGTCGCGCAAGCCGATGGTGACCTCTGTTTTGACCACGGTATCGCCCTGAATCAGATTGACGTAGTACTTGCCCGCCTGACGGTCGGCAGTGATGGCCCGATTGGGCACCAAGAGCACGTTCTCTCGACTGGCCGTGACCAATTCCGCGTTGGCCGTCATGCCAGAGCGAACGGGTAGCCCGCTGGCGTCCAGGCTCAGATGCACCTGATACGTGACGATTTCACTGGCACTCTGGGTTGCCCTGGGCGCGATAGAAACAATCTCCCCGATCAGCTCTTCGTCCGGCCAGGTTTCCAGGGTGACGATGGCCTGTTGTCCCACCGCCAGGCCACCGATGTCTATCTCGTCTACGTCCAGCACCACTTCCAGGCTACTGGCATCCATCAGGTCCACGGCCAGCCCGCTGGCCCATTCGCCGACCTCGACGTACACCTCAGTCACCACGCCGTCAAAGGGCGCCTCCAGCCTGGCCTTGGTCAGGTTATCCTGGGCGTCTTCCAGGGCGATGCGTGCCTGCGCCACCTGTGCCTCGGCCCTGGCGATCTGCTCTTCCGATGCACCCTCCAGCAGCATGGCCAGATTGGCCTCCGCCTGATCCACCGTAGCCTGGGCTTGCAGCACGCCCGCTTCGGCCTGGGCCACCTGTGCCTCGGCTGCGGCGATCTTCTCCTCCGATGCGCCCTCCAGCAGCATAGCCAGATTGGCCTCTGCCTGGGTCACGGCGGCCTCGGCCTGCAACACGCCCGCTTCGGCCTGCGTCACCGCTGCTTCGGCCTGGACCACCGTCGCCCCGGCCTGGGCAATCTGGTCGTCAATGTCGTCCAACTGGGCCTGGGCGCCGGCCACCTGTGCCTCGGCCGCCGCCACCGATGCCCTGGCTGCGGCGACGACCTCGTCCGTCGCGCCCTCCTGGGCCTGCAAGTAGTTGATCTCGGCCACGCGAACGGCAATCTCGGCGTTGGCCACCGCAACGTCCATTTGATCCTTCATGTATCCAGGAGTTCCCGGTCGGCCTTTCAACGCATCCCGTTCCAACTGGGCATTCCACAGGCTGTTCTTGGCTTGTTCCCAGTTCAGGCGAGCCTGCTCCACCGTCTCAGCGTCGGCGCCCTCCAGCAGGGCGTCCAACTGAGCCTGCGCGCTGCTCAGCCCGGCCTGCGCGCTCTTGAGGTTCGCCTCGGCAGTCACGTCGGCGTCGGACAGGCCATCGCGGGCCAGCTCGGCGTTGCTCAGCGCGCTCTTGGCGCTGACCAGCCCGGCCTGGGCAGTGGCCAGACTCGCCTCGGCGCTGTCGAGCGACGCTTCGGCGGTCGCGACCTCTTCTTCGGAGGCTCCCTTTTGCAACTCGGTCAGGTTAGCCTTCGCCTGGGACACGGAGGCCTCTGCTTGCAGCACGCCTGCCTCGGCTTGTGCTACCGACGCTTGAGCGGCTATTACCTCTTCTTCGGACGCCCCTTGACGTAGCTCCGCCAGGCTTGCTTCCTGGATGGCCAGAGTTTGCTTCGCCGAGCGGACCGCCCGCTCCAGGCTGCCGGCCTCCAGTTGAACCAGGACATCGCCGGCCTGCGCCTCGTCGCCGACCTCGACGTAGACCTCTTCCACCCGGCCCGTAATCCCCAACGCCAGTTGAGCTTCCCGTTGGGGGAGCAGCCAGCCGCTGGCCGTTGCGCCGGCAGAGAGGTCGCCGATGAAGGCGGTGGCAATCTGGCCAGCCTCCGCATCGGCAGCCAGGGCGCGGCTTTCCTGTAACTGTGCCAGAGGGCGTGCGTTGACGAACCAGACGATGGCTACTACGATCACCACAGCCGCCGCTATCAGGATAATCCAGCGATTACGACGGGAACCCACGCTATTACTTTTCTTTTTAGACTCCACTTGTGTTCCTCCCTACGTTGTGTCTTTATTTTACCAGAAAACGACCATCTGCGAAAGTGCCGTTGGTCAGTTTCGGGACTATGACGAAAGTCACATGACCAGGTGGTCAATCGGGCAAACCTATTTTGACCTGGCCGCCGCATTGTGCCCTACCTCATCAAGTCACTTGGGCGGAGAACAGCGGATGGGCAGGATTGACGGATCAGGTGACTTGAGCTGAGGAGGAATCCGCAAATCCTGCACATCGGTGTCCTGATCTTGCTAACTGTTGGATTTGAGTGTATACTTACTCTGCACGCGAGACAAGCTGTTCCTCGACATGGGTTATCGGTGGTCTGAGGATAGGGAAAGAAGATGATCTGCTCGATAGAAGAGATTGATGAGGTCATTGAGGCTCACGGAGGGTGGCCGATTGGGTAGGGGAAAGTAAGCTATGTACTATCCACGTCGAAGATACATAGTCTTAGGTTTGATTGTCTTCTGCGCCCTGTTGCTTCATGAGGCTATTCATTGGTTAGTCTTGAAGGGTGGCCAGCTTCAAACCTTATGGATAGAGAACCGCAAGGACATAATAATCGACCTTGTCTCTAACGCAGCGTATGGCATCATCATTGGTCTGATTGCACTGGCCTGGGATAGGATTCTCAAGCCATATCTGCGGAGGGTATTTCTTCCAGAAGCCCACTCTAAGGAACAGGAACTGGACGAAGCAGAGAAAACCTATCTACAAAACGTGGTTTCCCGCTTCCGTGTCGAGGAATCCTGGGACACAACCAAGTACACCAACCTGAATGCTGTGTTCCCGGACCTGCAGATAGAATGGCGGTACCTGAAACCTCGCTTGTGGAAGCTGCCTGGAACTGAGGCCGCGCCGCCCCAAACTGAAGGCATGTTGGGACGCCGCATCCAGCTCATGCCTTTCCTCCGCAAGAAACACCGCGTCATGCTCAAAGGCGATCCCGGCACTGGCAAAACTTTGACACTCAGGCAATTTGCCGTCTCAGAGGCGGAGGCAGCGCAGCAAGCTCCACGCCGGCACAGATGGTTACCTGTTTATGTCAGCCTGAGGGAGTATCAGGGACAGACTCAAGATGGAGAACCACAGCCCGTCTATGATTTTCTTCAGGCTTACATCGCCTCGCAATACCCAAGTGCCACCTTTCTGAGGGAGAACCTGGTCGAGTACTTGAATGAGGGGCGGCTCATTCTGCTATTTGATGGCGTGAATGAGATGCCTGCCAAAGACTATGTTGAACGGTTAGATCGACTTGTGGAATTCACCCACAGTCAGTATCCGCGGAACAAGACCATCTACACATGTCGTACGCTCCATTATAAGTCGTCGAGTGGATTTGAGACCGTGACTATAAGCGATTTGGATGATGACCAGGTTCTGCGATTTCTGGAAGCCTACCAGGGGCCGGAGGCAGCCCAGGCTACCTTCCAAGAACTTGCCAGTGGTGACCAATTCATGCTGCGACTCTGCAGGAATCCGTTCATGCTACGCATGCTGGCTTGCCGCTCGCCGCAACGCACCGATGTCCCGGAGAACCGGTCCCAGCTATTCGAGGAATTCGTGCTGGATCGTCTTGCTACTACTGGTGACCTTCAATATGCTGAGGTAGGGGACGTTACCTGGTTGTTGCGTCGGCTTGCGTTCACTATGGATTGGTTTGGGCTGTTTGCAGAACCGGTGACCGAGGACTGGATTGCGCAAAAGGTGACACCAGAGTGGAAACGAGAGTGGCTGGAAGTGGCTGCGACCGCCCAGCTAATAGACCACACTGCTGATGGCAAGGTCCAGTTTTACCATCAGATCCTCCAAGAGTACTTTGCTGCTTCTGAATTGGTGATGTTGTTCAATGCAGAAGTGGACGTTGATGCCGTGCTAGCCCACCCTTTTTGGGAAGAAACGGTGATACTGGCTGCTGGGCTGCTTGATCAGCCCGAGACTTTCATTCGAAGGCTCTGGGATCCAGTTGGTGGCTCAATCCAGAACCTGTGGCTCGCAGCCAAGGCCATGGGGGCCTCAGGGAAACAGCTATCCCCCCTATACCGCCAGAGCATGTTCGATTATCTCGCCGAGCATTTAAGATTGAGAGAGACAAGGGAAGGTGAGGAAGAGATCACCTTCGAACAACTCTATGGTACTAACCCGATGTCTTGGACAACGGGGGTGCGGATGGCTGTGAGGCATGCGGAGCAAAGCATGACAGAAAGGGCAGCAGACATCCCTTGGGTTGATGTGGTCGCCCAAGTGGAAAGCGTAAAGGCTCTCGGCTATATCGAGGCCCCCGACTCAACTCAGCTTCTTGCCAAGGCCATTGAGAATCACAAAGGATGGGTCCGAGAGGTGGCGATTCATACACTCGGCACAATGCGAGGGGAGGTAGCGCGAAAGCCATTCTTACAGGCCGTGCAACGGATCACTAACCTGAGCGCCCTATACCTAGCATGGCCGTACTTGCGCTGGGCTGATCGGCTAGATCTGGTCTTTCGAAGAGTTCGGGAGTATGCACAGCACCCTCTCGGCCTTAGTATAATGGCCTACGTCGGCTTGATGTTGGCGTTTGCATTGTCTCTCTGGATTGAGAAGAGTGTGCTGCGTCCTTTGGGCGTTCCAATAGAGATCTCAGGCACCGTAATACTTGTCCTCTGGTTTGTGGGCTTCGCGTGCGTGGTCCTCTATGGAGCCTGGAAAGGAATCCTGTCTCTGAAGGACACTGTTCGAACAGTGTCCTTGTCGGAGCGAGGAAGGAGATTAGCTTCAGCGATCAGGCAGCTCGATAGGAGATTGGTTCTGTTAACCATCCTTCTTTATCTAATGGTTGGACTGGTCTTGCTTAGCCCATCTTTGGCTCGCACCCCCTTAGGGTCTCGTATTGTCCCTCTCCTTGACCGCTTAGATGCAGTCATATCATCTCTCCTTAAGTCATTTGGATGTTGGTGGCTTGCTCTATTTGGACTAGGTCTCTTCGTCCTGGTCCTGCTTGGTACCCGCGCCAGAGGACGACATGTTGCCGACCTTTTCCTTGATTGTTCATCTGTGATCTTTTGGTTTGCCTGCTTGATATTCTGGTTTCTCGCTCGGTCCTTGTGCGACTCAATGTATGAAGGCACGAGCGAATGGAACCC
>CAZQDO010000233.1:0-9110 GCA_964592085.1 uncultured Anaerolineae bacterium
GGTCAGATTGGCGATTTTTGGCTAACCCTCACGGTGGGTCCACGGGAGCAGTAAACAGTAAGGCTCAGTAGATCCAAATTTTGAAGCAGAGCGGGCTCCCACGCCCGCGGGCCGGCGGCATGGGAGCCGCCTCTGCTGGAAATCTTGGATCTACTGAGACTTCGTGGATACACACAAGGAGCCGCTCCGAAATCGGAGCGGCTCCCTTGACCCGATAGCGATTGAATACCCCTAGCCTTCATCCAGGCCCAGGATGGCGGCACCTGGCCTGTGCCGATGACACTCCCCGCAGCCCACCATGGGGTCGGCCACCTGGCTCATTTGCAGCGTGCAGAAGGCTTCCACCTGTACGCGGCGCAGCAGGCCAAAGCGCCGCCCCACTCGTCCCTCCAGGATCATGTTGGGACAGGCATTGGCCTGCAGGATCCGGGGCACCGGACAGGTCTGACATAGCTTCGGAGCCCAGCGCTCCGAAGTCCGATTGCGGGCAATGAGGCGGCACTCCTGTTGCTCCCGCCCGCGGTGATAATCCTCGTAGTAGAAACGACACTCAACCCCTGCCGGATTACGCATGTCCCTCACAACACCGCTACTTCGGCCACCTCTTCCAACTCGACCAGCTTGTCGCCGCGATTAGCCCGGTTGGTCACCGGCACTTCGTCCAGGCGCTGTCGCTTCTCGTCGGCAGAGATCAGGTCCACCGAGCCGTCCATCGGCCCGGCCATCGCCGCCACCACCGGCCCAGTCGCCTTGGTCTGGTTGAGCAGCAACACGCCCTGGCCGCCCCTGCCCTGCACCGAGAACTCGCCCAGCGGCACCCGCTTGACGTAGCCCCTCTTGCTGACCACGACCACACCCAGGTCGGCAGCAGGATCGCTGACGACGATCCCTCCCAACAACCGATCCCCCTTGCGCACCTTGATGCCCGCCACGCCTTTGGCGGAGGGAGTAGCCTGGGGATTGACGTCGCCGGCGACGAAGCGGTTGGCCCGGCTCGTGCCAAAGAACATGACCTGAGCTTCATCGCTCCCCACGCTGGCAAAGAGCACCCTATCGTCCTCATCCGCCAAGCCGATTGCCGTGGCCCACGATGCTTCGGCTGTGGACTTGACGTCCTCGGCCCTGACGCGCTTGACCTGGCCCCGCCGCGTGCCCAAGACCAGGCAACTCTTGTCTGACAGGACGCCAACGCCAACGACTTGCTCTCCCTTGCCCAGCCCCAAATCTTCAAAGCCGGCCGACCTGGGCAAGCGACCTACCGTTCCCCACCAGACCCGCCCCCGGTCGGAAGCCAGCACCACCGTATCTTCCGGCTCGGTCAGCAGGTGCATCCGGTGGGCCTCGACCGCCCGGCTGGTTGTCCCTGGCCTGACGCGATACCCAAAGCGGCTGGCATCGTCGCGCTGCACGCCCCGGGTGGTCACGACCACCACCTGTGGCTCCTCGGGCACGGCCAGCTCCGCCTCGGTCACAAAGCTGTCCTTCGGCTTTTCCTCGGTCAGGATCACGGTTTTGCGGGGCGTGGCGAATTTCTCTTTGATCGCTTGTGTCTCCTCTACAACGACCTCCAGCCGACGCTTCTCCGACCGCAGCAATCCCTTGAGGTATTTGATGCGAGCATTGAGCTCCTTCTCCTCGTCAGCCAGCTTGCGTCGCTCCAAAGCCGCCAGTCGTCGTAATTGCATGGCCAGAATCGCCTGGGCCTGGAGCTGGGTGAACTTGAACGTCCTGATGAGATTTCTCTCCGCCGTCTCGCTGGTGCGGCTGCGGCGGATGGTGTCAATCACCTGGTCAATGACATCCAGCGCCTTCAGTAAACCCTGGACGATGTGCAGCCGGGCCTGTCGTTTTTCCAGCTCGTAGCGGCTGCGGCGGACGATGACATCCAGCCGGTGCTCGACGAAGTAGACCAGCATGTCGCGCAGTGAGAGCCGCTGCGGGCGCACGATGGTGTCCCCATTGGTTCGCTCAGCGACCAGCGCCAGAGCGTTGACGCCGAAGGTCTCCCGCAACTGACTGTGGCTCAACGCGCTCTCCAGCACCTCGCGGGCATCGGCCACGCGGCTAACCTCGATAATGGCTCGCATGCCCTCGTGGTCCGACTCGTCGCGCAGGTCGGTGACGCCGCTGATCCTGCCCTCTCGCACCTCGCGGGCGATACGCTCCAGCACGGTGGACTTTTGCACGGCGTAGGGCAACTCGGTGACAACGATGTTGACCTTGCCCCCCCCGATGTCTTCCATATCTATCCGCGCCTGGGTGACGATCCGCCCCCGCCCGGTCTCATAGGCAGCGCGGATGGTATCAACCTTGCCGTTGCCCGTAGAATCCTCTCGGTAGCGATAGATCACCCCGCCGGTAGGGAAGTCCGGGCCGGGGATGATGTCCATTAACTCATCTACAGTGATCTTACCTCGCTTGCTCCAGTGGCTGGCCACGTGGGCCACCACGTCGCAGACCTCGCCCAGATTGTGGGGTGGGATGTTGGTGGCCATGCCCACGGCGATACCCATCGCCCCGTTGACCAGCAGGTTGGGCAATGCTGCCGGGAGGATGACCGGTTCTTGCAGGCTGCCGTCAAAGTTGTCCACAAAGTCCACTGTGTCCTGGTCAATGTTCTGGAGGATAAACTCGGCGATTTCGTCCAGCCGCGCCTCGGTGTACCTCATGGCTGCTGGTGAATCGCCATCAATGCTGCCGAAGTTGCCCTGGCCGTCTATGAGCGGGTGGCGCATGGCGAAATCCTGCCCCATCCGCACCATAGCCATGTAGACCGACTGATCGCCATGTGGGTGATATTTCCCGAGCGTCTCGCCAACCACGCGGGCCGACTTCCGGTGAGGCCGGTCGTGGCGCAGGCCCATATCGTGCATAGCGTACAAGATGCGCCGCTGCACCGGCTTGAGCCCGTCCTCGACACGGGGTAGCGCCCGGTCGGTGATAGTCTCGACGGCGTACTGAAAGTACGCCTGCTCCAGATCCGTCGTCAGGGAAACTGTCTCAGTCAACATCTTCTGTTACCTCTTCTTCGTCTCCATTCTCACTGGTCTCTTCCTCGCGCCAACGTTCCAACAGCCAACCCCGGCGGTTGCGAGCCGACTTACCCATCAGAGTGCTGATGATCTGGTTGGCATGGTGCACATCCCCTACCGTCACCCTGCGTAGGTTATCGTTAAAAGGGCCATCATCGCCGACCTGAAAAACCGTCTCGCGCAACTGCTCAGGGTTCATCTCGCCCAAACCCTTGTAGCGTTGGACCGTCACACTGCTGCGGCTCCACTTCTCTAAAAGAGCATCTCGCTCTCGGTCCGAGTAGGCATAGCGGGCCTGCTTCCCCTTCCGCAACAGATAGAGGGGAGCCACGGCCACGTAGAGCCGGCCCGTCTCGACCATGGGGCGCATTTGCCGCCAGAACAGGGTGTAGAGCAGAGTACGGATGTGATCCCCGTCCACGTCCGCATCCACGAGAATCGCCACTCCCCCATAGCGCATGTCCTCGACGTTGAAATCGGCCCCCACCCCGCCACCGACTGCGGCAATGATGGCCTTGATCTCATTGTTGGTCAGCAAACGGGTGAGCCGCTTCCCTTCCACGTTGAGGGGCTTGCCGCGTAGGGGTAGGATAGCGTGGTAGCGCCGGTCGCGGGCCATCTTGCACGAGCCGCCAGCGCTGTCCCCCTCGACGATATACAGCACCGTCTGTTCGGTGGGCGTGCCCTTGCTCACGTCAGCCAGCTTGCCCGGCAGACCCGAATCCACCGCATCCAGCACACTGCGCCGGATGACCAGCGACCGCGCCTT
Organism: uncultured Anaerolineae bacterium; assembly: GCA_964592085.1. GTDB lineage: Bacteria > Chloroflexota > Anaerolineae > VGOG01 > VGOG01 > CAZQDO01. Next base: position 3,802 of record CAZQDO010000233.1, read on the forward strand.
GCTGGCCGCCACCCGCGCCTGAGCTGCCGCCTGCGCCTGCTGGACGATGGTCTTGCCCAACGAAACTTTCTTGCGCAGTTGTTCCAACAGCCCCTCGTAGACGATGCTATGGACGATGCCCTGCGCATTGTCGCTGGCCAGTTGCGTCTTCGTCTGGCTGGTAAATTGCGGATCGTGCATGGAGAGCTTGAGCACTGCCGTCAGCCCGGCCAGGGTATCGCTGCCCCGGATACTGGCCTCCCCCTTGCCTTTGGTCAGCTTTTTCTCCGAAGCAAACTGGTTGATAGCCTTTGTCACAGCACTCTTGAAACCAGCCACGTGTTTGCCACCATCGGGGGTGGGGATGGTATTGACAAAGCTGACGATCTCACTGTCGTCCACGCTGGTGTGCCACTGAAGCACGACCTCGACGGCCACCCCATTCTGCTCCCCATTGACCTCAACAGGGGCACGATGGATTGGCCTGCGCCCCTCGTTGAGCCACTTGACGTACTCGACCAGACCGCCACTGTAGCAGAAGCGCTTTTGGCGCTTTTTCTTCTTGCGATCATCGGTGAACTGGACGGCCACGCCCGGCAGCAGGAAGGCGATGACCTGCAAACGTCGGGCCAGGGCATCGAAGTCGAAGTCGGTGGTATCCAGGAACCGAGGGTTGGGCTTGAAGATAATGGACGACCCGGTGCCCAGTTTCTTATCGGTGTGGGCCTTGATTGCCTTCGCCTCCCCCCTCTCCCCCACCTGGCTCACCACCTCCCCGGTGGCCGGATCGAGAATCTGGACCGGAGTGACGGGTAGACCATCTTCGTGGCGCTGAAAGTAGATCACCCCGTCCCGCCGCACCCGCACCTCCAGCCACTCAGACAGCGCATTGGTGGCCTTGACGCCCACGCCGTGCAGCCCACCGCTGGTCGAATAGCTGCCTTCTTTGAACTTGCCCCCGGCGTGCAACTCGGTGAAGATCAGCTCCAGTGTGGGCCGCTTTTTTTCGGGGTGCATGCCGGTGGGAATGCCGCGCCCGTCGTCGGTCACGGTGAGGGAGCCATCGCGATGGATCTCGACCTCGATGTGGGTGCAGGCTCCGGCCAGGGCCTCGTCCACGCTGTTGTCTATTAGCTCATGGGCCAAGTGGTGCAGAGCGGCCAGGCCAGTACCGCCGACGTACATGCCTGGGCGGCGCTGGATGTTCTCAGGATATTCCAGTACTTGAATGTCGCTGGTATCGTACTCTGTAGGCATAGCCATCTCCTGGGAGAAACTCACTCTATTCTAATTGTAGCACAGATGTTCTATTTTGTCAATAGGGAATTTTTGTCAGATGCCCAGAGTGTTCGCCATGGGCATGGGAAAAAATTCCACTGAAATCTATTGTATTATATAGAACACTGATTCACTTGTCAAACGGCCTTGACGAGAATCCCTCTCTGGAGTAAAATAATACGGGAGGGAAGAACCAGTGAGTATCATTACCTTGACCACCGATTTCGGACTGACGGACGGTTACGTGGGGACGATGAAGGGCGTCATCCTGAGTATTGGTCCTACAGCCATCATTGTAGACATCTCCCACGACATCGCGCCCCAGGATGTGCGGGAAGCAGCCTATGTCCTCTACGCTGCGTACCCTTACTTTCCCCAGGGCACCATCCACGTGGTGGTCGTGGATCCGGGGGTGGGCAGCGAACGGCGGGCCATCGCCCTGCGGACGCCCCAGGCCACTTTCGTAGCCCCCGACAATGGCGTGCTGAGCTACGTGGTCGCTCGCGAGAGAGTGGAAGAAATTGCGCACCTCACCAATCCTCGCTACCACCTCTCTCCGGTCAGCCGCACCTTCCACGGGCGCGACATCTTTGCTCCTGTCGCCGCCCACCTGGCGCGAGGCATTCCCCTGGCCGAGCTAGGCGAGCCCTTGACGGAGATCATCACCTTCTCCCTGCCCAGGCCACAGTTCCGCCCCGACAGAGACATCGTCGGCCAGGTCATCCACGTTGACCGCTTCGGCAATTTGATCACGAGTATTATGTCAAAGGATTTGGTGGATCATTCCCTGCCAGGAGAAAGTGTCGTCCAGATCAAGGGACAAAGTATACGCGGAATAGTCAATACCTATGCCGAGGTAACGTCAGGAAAGCTCCTGGCTCTCATCGGCAGTGAGGGCCACTTGGAGATCTCCGTCTCTGGCGGTAGCGCGTCCCAAACCCTGGAGGCGAAAGTGGGGGACAAGGTTTTGCTGGAAGTTGAAGACCATGAGGACAGGCGATAAGATCCTACTGGCAGGCTTGGGCATCATTGACCGCCTGTTTGCCACAAGCTTCCTGGAAAGAGAGGTCGCCCGGCGCAAAGCCAGGGTCGCCCGTTCTGAGGCGCGCCTGGCCGAAATCAGTGAGCAACTCCTCAAGCTCGAAGCTATGCTGGAGACGGCTAACTTGCAGCTCTGCCTGTTGTATCTGCGGCAGCGTAACCTCTTGTCGCCCCAGCGCTGGCTGCACTTCGACTCGGCAAACCCTCAGGAAGACCCGGGCCTCGACCTCGTGATACACCACCTGGTCAAGCCCCGTCTGGCGACCATCGAGACGCAAGAGGCTTCGTCCCGAGGCTCAGCCCGAGGGGTAGAGAAAAGCCATTACATCTACAGACTTGAGCCCGATTGGGCGGCCATTGGCGATTACCTGGCTCAGCGGGAAGCAGACTTGCAGCCAGAGATAGCCGATTGGGTGAAGACGCTGAAGAAGACTCAGAAACCAGGTTTTTAGCCGATGACTTGGCTATTCTGCACGACGTAGAGACCTGAAAGCGGCAAACTGCCCATTCAGGCAAGGAAAAACCTGGTTTCTCCATCACAGCACAAAGAAAGGACTCCCAAACTGATGGAGAAATTCGTGATTGAAGGTGGACACCCGCTCAATGGCGTGGTGGTTCCGAGCGGCAACAAGAACGGGGCCTTGGCCCTCCTGGCGGCCACGCTCTTGACCGATCAAAAGGTCGTGCTTGAGAATGTGCCACGGATCAAAGATGTGAAGAACATGTTGGCCATCATGGCCGATATCGGCGTGGACATCGAATGGAGCGGGGATCACGAGGTGACCGTTCAAGCCAGGGATTTGACCGCCACGCGCCTGGATCCCAACCTCTGTCGGGAGATCAGAGCCTCCATCCTTTTCGCAGGGCCGATGTTAGCCCGCTGTGGCCACATTGACCTTCCTCTGCCCGGCGGGGATGTCATTGGCCGCCGGCGGGTGGACACTCACCTGGCCGGCTTGCAGGCCCTGGGGGCTGAGATCGAAGTGGATTCTGGGTACAAGATGCTGGCCGATAGACTACGGGGCCAGGATATCCTCCTCGACGAAGCCAGCGTGACGGGCACGGAGAACATCATCATGGCCGCCTGCCTCGCCGAAGGAACCACCATCATCCACAATGCCGCCTGTGAGCCCCATGTTCAGAACTTAGCTCGTTTTCTGAACAGTATGGGCGCCCAAATCTCCGGCATCGGCTCCAACACCTTGACCATCCAGGGTGTAGAAAAGCTCAAGGGAGGCACTTGCCGGATCGCTCCGGACTATCTGGAAGTAGGCAGCTTCATCGGGCTGGCAGCGATAACGCGCGGCGAACTGCTGATAAAACAAGCCGCCCCTGAGCACCTTCGCATGATCAGGCTCATGCTGGGGCGTTTGGGGGTTAAGATAGAGATTCGCGGGGAGGACGTTTTTGTGCCAGCCGGCCAGCAATTGCAGGTTATCCCCGACGCCCATGGGGCTATCCCCAAGATAGACGACGGCATCTGGCCCGCTTTCCCCACCGACATGATGAGCATCGCCGTGGTAGTCGCCACCCAGGCTGCGGGCACCATCATCATCCACGAGAAGATGTACGAGGGCCGTCTGTACTTCGTGGACAAGCTGATCTCTATGGGGGCGCGCATCATCCTCTGCGATCCCTACCGGGCGGTGGTGGTGGGGCCATCCAGGCTGCACGGCGAGCGGTTGGAGAGCCCCGACATTCGAGCCGGCATGGCCCTGCTCATCGCCACTCTCTGCGCCGAGGGGCAAAGCACAATTCGCAACGTCGGCCAGATAGACCGGGGGTACGAGCACATTGAGGAGAAGCTGCAAGCTTTGGGAGCCAAAATCGAAAGAGTGAGGGAATAAGGAATCTTGGGGGAACTACGGGGAACTTCGAGGAACTCGGAGGGATCCAAGCCAGACCTGAGTTCCCCTGCTCTCTCTTCAAGTTGACCAAGGAGGAAGACGATAAGATGGCACACCGTGAACTTCCCATTCCACTTCACTTCGACCCGGACAAAGTTGGTGAAGTCTGGAAAGTTCCCTATCAGGAAAGAGCTAAGGAAGCCGAGGAGTGGGCGAAGCAACACAATGTACAACCTGCAGCCAATGACAGGTTCAAGACTTGCCTGGTGGCAGTGGACGTGCAAAACACGTTTTGCATCCCCGGCTTTGAGTTGTTCGTCGGCGGACGTTCCGGGACAGGCGCGGTGGACGACAGTCGCAGGCTGTGTGAATTCATCTATCGGAACCTGGACGTGATTACTCAGATCGCTCCCACGATGGACACGCACCAGGCGATGCAGATTTTCCACTCCGTCTTCTGGGTCAATGCCAACGGCGAACATCCAGCCCCTTTCACCCTCATTTCGGAAGAGGATGTGGTGGAAGGCCGGTGGAAGTTTAACCCTGCCCTTGGTCCTAGCCTGGGAATTGATGCGGATTACGCCCAGCGCCACCTTCTGAACTACACCAGGACGTTGAAAGAAGGCGGCAAATACGATCTGACCATCTGGCCCTATCACGTCATGCTGGGAAGCATCGGCCATGCGCTCGTACCCGCTGTTGAGGAAGCCATCTTCTTCCACGGCATCGCCCGATGTAGCCAACCGAACTTTCAGGTGAAAGGAGACAATCCGTTTACCGAGCATTACTCGGTGCTCGGCCCAGAAGTGGTGGAAGGACCAAACGGAGAACCGATTGCCCAGAACAATGTCAAGTTCATCGAGAAGCTGCTGCAATTCGATGCCGTCATCATCGCTGGACAGGCTAAGAGTCACTGTGTCGCCTGGACCATTGACGATCTGCTGGAAAACATTCACGTTCGAGATGAGAGATTAGCCGAGAAGGTGTATCTCCTGGAAGATTGCACCTCTCCAGTCGTTGTGCCCGGAGCTATGGATTACACCGACGAAGCCAATGCAGCGTTCCAGAGGTTCGCCGACGCGGGAATGCACGCTGTCCGGTCAACCGATCCCATCGAGAGCTGGCCTGGCATCAGGCTTTGAGTAAGGAGAAATACGCGATGAC
>CAZQDO010000234.1:0-8669 GCA_964592085.1 uncultured Anaerolineae bacterium
CGTAGTAGTCCTGACCCACAGTCACTGCCTGGCGGCTGAAAACGTCGAAGTAGCCGTGATGGCTGGGGTTGCCGAAGAAGTCGGGGACGAGGAAGGCGATGAGGCGGCGGGACTTGAAGGCCCACTCCCCCACCACTTGTTGGTAACTGGCCGAATCCTGCCGGAAGCTGCCGCTCACCAGCTCGTAGAGGGGGAACAGTTGCACTGCCCCCAGCGCTAAGCCCAGGGCAACCATGGCCATTAACCAGAAGAAGGCTCGTCCCACTTTGTTGATTTGTTGATTTGCTGATCTGTTAACCCACCATAGTTGCCATAGCCTGATTGTAGCATAGAAGGCCATGACCAGTAACACGTAGTAAGAGATTTCTATGTGGCCAGCTAAAAGCTGAAAGCCGAGGGCGATAGCGCCGAGCACAACGTAGAGAAGTGGGGGCGAAGCATCCCCTTGATTCTCGCCCACCTTCTTGATGATCAGCTCTATCATTGCCAGAATCAAGGGAAGCCAGGCGGCGGCAGCGATGATCATGGTGAAGACCACACTGACGATCATGAAGGCGCTGAACATGTAGGTGATGGCGGTCACAGTGGCTCCCAGGCGACCCATCCCTATGACCCGAGCATAGATGAAGGCGAACAGTCCGGCCAGGAAGAGTTGAAGGACGGTGAAATAGCCATAGGCGCTAGCGATGGGCAAGATGTAGAAGAGGATGCTGAAGGGGTATAGCGCGGAATGTTGGCCTGCGGCCAGAAAGGGTAGACCAGCGAAGAGGTAGGGGTTCCAAAGGGGAATCTGGCGGGCCTGAATGGACTGGACGATGAAGCGCTTCCAGACGTAGTTCTCCAGGATCAGGTCGCTCAGGAGCTCGTTGTGAGGCACGGAGATGCCGAAATCGCCGGCAAAAGAGTGCCAGGGCTCAAAGGTGAAGAGGTTATCGGCAGGCAGGAGGGTTTTGCCGCCGAAGATAACGGGCCAGAAGAAAAGGAGAGCGAGCCCAAACAACCCGACGATGACAACCAGAGTGAGGAGCTTGTCTCTGTCGAATCTTCTCATTACACGCAACACGCACCTTTCGCCTCATTGTCGCCCTTCACAGCGACGAACCGATTATACTACGGAGAAGGCAAAAGGTCAATAAACCCAGGGCTGAGAACCTGCTTCTTATTGAGACCCTTGGTTACCTGGCGAGAGCTTGCGCTCACAACACATAGCGTTTCTTGATGAATTCAGTCTACTACATGTAGTGACCATGGTGGGATATGTCGGTTGATTCGCCGCGATTTCACACAGTTGCCTTAAAAAGCATAATGCGCTATAATATGTTCATCATTATAGCTTGCCCTCTTCGACGAAATCCTTCTCACTCACCCCCGCCATCTTGCTGCAATGCCGTTGCTGCCAGAAATTCACGAGGAATATCTCAATAGGCGGATAGGAAAAAGCAATGACTGCAAGCATTCTGCTCGTTGAAGAATTCAGATCTCCGACAGACGCGATTCTCCCAAGTCTGCAGAAGAAGAAATACGAGGTGTCGCTGGCTCGTAATGAAAAAGAGGCCATTCAGCGAGCCACTTCCGAGACGCCCGATCTGATCATACTGAACGCGACATCTCCCAGGATAGACGGGGCAAAGATCTGCCAGGCCCTGCACGAGAGCATGGCCGAGATTCCTGTTATGTTGATCCTGAAAGGAACGGAGGTGGCGGGGGCAACTGTTGTCCTGACCCCTCCTTTCACCTCTCGAAAGCTGTTCAACCGCATCAGGAGCATTTTGAAAAGCGACGGGGGAAAGACCCTTTTGCTCGTCGAGGAAGCTGAATCCTCCATAGATTGGATCCTCCCCAGCCTGGGAGAAAAGCAGTACGAGGTTTTGCTGGCTCGTAGTGAACAGGAAGCCATTCAGCGAGCCACTTCCGAGACGCCTAATCTCATCATAGTGAACGCCACCTCTCCCAGGATAGATGGGCCAAGGATCTGTCGGGCCCTGCACGAAAGTGTGGCCGGGATTCCCATTGTCTTGATCCTGAAAGATAAGGGCGTAGTGGGGGCGACTGTTATCCTGACTTCCCCTTTCACCTCTCGGAAACTGTTTAACCGCATCAGAAGCATTTTGAAAAGCGACGAAGGAAAGATTCTACAGGCGGGAGGGCTCACCTTGAGTTTGGGGACGCGCCGCGTCAGCAATGGAACCAAAGAGCGGAGGTTGAACCCCAAGGAACTGGCCCTGCTAAAAGTGTTTATGCGCAGTCCAGGGCGAGTTCTAAGCCGCAAGTTTCTGATGAAAAAAATTTGGAAAACCGATTACACGGGCGACACCAGAACTTTGGACGTCCATATCCGCTGGCTACGGGAGAAGATAGAGAAAAACCCAAGTTCCCCGCTGTATTTGCGCACGGTTCGCGGGGTGGGCTATCGCTTCGACATACCGGAGGAAAAAGACAAAGAGACGAAATGAACCGTTTCCCAACGTTGCACCTGGGCAACGCCGGTGCAGCCAAATGGATCTCTCAGTTCAGCGAGCTAGGGGCGACAAAACACCCTAGCTTGCTTGCTTTGAGGCTTTTTTCGTGCTACAATACATCGCCGCTGAATACTAAATACTGACCACTGGTAGTTGGAGTTAAGGAATGGCTCAAGATAAGCTCATCGTGCAGGGGGCGCGAGAGCATAACCTCAAGAACATAACGGTTGAGATGCCCCGCAACAAGCTCATCGTCATCACCGGCATCTCAGGGTCGGGCAAGTCGAGCCTGGCCTTCGATACCATCTTCGCCGAGGGGCAGCGCCGCTATGTGGAGTCTCTGTCGGCCTACGCTCGCCAGTTCCTGGGCCAGATGGAGAAGCCCGACGTGGATCAAATCGAGGGCCTCTCTCCAGCCATCAGCATTGACCAGCGAGGGGCCAGCCACAACCCTCGTTCCACTGTGGGCACGGTGACGGAGATCTACGATTACCTGCGCCTCCTCTACGCCCGCATCGGCGTACCCCACTGCCCCAAGTGCGGCCGAGAGATCACCCGGCAGACGGCAGAACAGATGGTGGACGCCATCATGAACCTGCCAGAGGGCAGCCGCATCATGATCCTGGCTCCCCTGATCAAGGACCGCAAGGGCCACCACCGCGGGATATTCGAGGACGTCCGCAAGGCGGGCTACGTGCGGGTGCGAGTGGACGGGGAAGTGCGCGAGGTGGACGAGGAGATCGAGCTAGACCGCTACAAGATGCACACTATTGAGGTGGTGGTTGATCGGCTGGTCGTTCCTAACGCAGACGACCTCATTGACTTCCGCTCCCGGCTGTCCGACTCGGTGGAGACGGCGCTGCAACTGGGCGAGGGCGTGGTCATCGTCCACAATCTCTCAGCCGATCCGCCCGAGGATCTGCTCTTCTCCGGGCACTTCGCTTGCATTCACTGCGGAGTCAGCTTGGCGGAGATTGAGCCTCGCACCTTTTCCTTCAACAGCCCTCACGGGGCCTGCCCGGAGTGTCAGGGGTTGGGCACGAAGCTGGCTATTGACCCTGACCTGGTCGTTCCCAACCCCGACCTCTCCCTGCAAGACGGGGCCATCCAGCCCTGGCAGAGCAGCGGGAAAGATAACGGCTACTATAGTCAGCTTCTACAGGCGGTGGCCGAGCATTACGACATTCCCACGGACGTGCCGGTGCGTGAGCTTTCCCGGAGCCAGCTGCAGGTCATCCTCCACGGCAGCGGGCGGGAGCGCATCCCGGTGCACTACCGCAACCGGGAGGGGCGGCGCTGGCAGTACGAGACCGCCTTCGAGGGAGTGATCCCCAACCTGTGGCGGCGCTACAACGAGACCAGCTCGGACTACGTGCAACAGAAGATCTCCGGCTACATGACCCACAATCCCTGCACGGCCTGCCAGGGAAAGCGATTGCGCCCCGAAGCCCTGGCCATCACCGTAGCCGACAGGAACATCGCCGAGGTGTCGGTGATGTCGGTGGCCGAGGCCAAGCGGTTCTTCGAGGAGTTGCCCGATCATCTCGCCGAACGTCAACGGATTATCGGCCAAAGGATACTTAAAGAGATCATGGCTCGCCTGAGCTTCATGGAGAACGTGGGCCTGGACTATCTGACACTGAATCGCACGGCTGTGACCCTGGCGGGCGGGGAGGCCCAGCGCATCCGCCTGGCTACCCAGATTGGTTCTCAGTTGATGGGGGTGCTCTATATCCTGGACGAGCCCTCCATCGGGCTGCACCAGCGGGACAACGCCCGCCTCATCCACACCCTGGAGGAGATGCGCGACCTGGGCAACACGGTACTGATCGTGGAGCACGACGAAGCAGCCATCCGCGCTGCTGATTTCATCGTTGATCTGGGGCCTGGGGCCGGCGAGCACGGCGGGGAGGTGGTGGTCACCGGAACGCTGGAGGATGTCATGGCCTGCCCGCGCTCCATCACCGGCGACTACCTGGCTGGCCGCCGGCGCATTCCCATCCCCGAACACCGCCGGGACGGCAACGGCAGTGAGATCGTCATCAAAGGGGCGGCGGAGCACAACCTGAAGGGCATAGACGTGCGCATCCCTCTGGGGCAATTCGTCTGCATCACCGGGGTTTCGGGCTCTGGCAAGAGTACCCTTTTGGTGGAGATCCTCTACCGACGACTGGCCCAGGTGTTGCAACACAGTCGGGAGAAACCAGGCCGCCACGATGCGGTGCTGGGAGTGGAGCACATTGACAAGGCCATCAACATAGATCAGTCCCCCATTGGCCGCACGCCCCGCTCCAACCCGGCCACCTACACCAACGTCCTCACCTACATTCGTGAGCTCTTCGCTGAACTGCCTGAGTCCAAGGTGCGGGGATACGCGCCAGGGCGTTTCTCCTTCAACGTCAAAGGGGGACGCTGTGAGGCCTGTCAGGGGCAGGGGACCACCAAGATTGAGATGCAATTCTTGCCCGACATCTACATCGCTTGCGACGTCTGCAAAGGAAGGCGTTACAACCGGGAGACCTTGCAGGTGCGCTACAAGGGGAAGAACATCGCCGACGTGCTGGACATGACGGTCGGGGAGGCCATGGAGTTCTTCGGCAGCATCCCTAAGATCAAGCGCAAGTTGAAGACCCTGCGAGACGTGGGTTTGGGTTACATCAAGTTGGGCCAACCCTCTCCCACCCTCTCAGGCGGCGAGGCTCAGCGGATCAAGCTCAGCCGCGAGCTCTCCAAGCGGCCCACAGGCCAGACGCTCTACATTTTGGACGAGCCGAGCGTAGGGCTTCACGCCGCCGATGTGGACAAGCTACTCCAGGTACTTAACCGTCTAGTGGACAGGGGCAACACCGTGGTCATCATTGAGCACCAGCCGGACATCGTCAAAGTGGCTGACTGGATCATTGACCTGGGTCCGGAGGGCGGCGACGCCGGCGGGGAAATCGTGGCCGAGGGCACGCCTGAGCAGGTGGCGGAGGTGGGGGAGTCGTACACGGGGCAGTTGCTAAAGCGAGTGCTGAACGAGAGACCTTAATCCATAGCAGGAGGTGATCGCGATGACACTAGCAAGCCGAGTGATAGAAAGGTATCCTCTTCGAATTGAGGCGGATAAACTCCGCAGGGCCTTAACAGACATCGAAATGCAAGCTCGAACGTATGAAGATATCGTCAAGGGATTTGAGAGCGAGCATGGATGTGATCTGGAAACCTTTGAGAAGAAGATGCAACAAGGTGAACTGCCTGAGCATCCCTCTTGGGAGACCTCGATAGAATGGGGTGTGGCCACTGACGAACTGGAGAAGCTGCGAGTGATGAAAGAGGCGTTGGGATGGACCCTCAACTTCTTGAGTTAGTGCCTCTTTTCGAAAGAGAGTGCATCTATGTCGTATCGTCGAGAAGATTGCCTACAAAAATCAGGTTTACTCTGGAAGGTGGTTATCAGTTCGACCTCTTCTATCGCTCAAAGACCGGCGGCTACTCTTATACCTTATGCAAGGGTGGGCAAAGGATCATTGGTTGGGACAACGCCCCTCACTATAGAGAATTGGACAACTTCCCCCACCATTTTCATTCCGCAGAAGGCAAGATCATATCTTCTTCGCTGACCAACTTTCCGGCTAGAGACGTTGTTCTCGTAGCTCATGAAGTCAATGGATTTCTTGAAAAGCAATTGAGGAAACAGGACATGCAAGCAACCATCAATAAATCACGACTGGAGCTCGTCGAAGGCGACATCACGGAGCAGGATACCGAAGCCATCGTAAACGCGGCCAACCCGAGCCTGCTGGGCGGGGGGGGCGTGGACGGGGCCATCCACCGGGCGGCGGGGCCGGGGCTCCTGGAGGAGTGTCGCACCCTGGGCGGCTGCCAGACCGGCGACGCCAAGATCACCAAAGGCTATCGGCTCAAGGCCAAGCACGTCATTCACACTGTAGGACCGGTTTACTATCGCGATAGTCAGCGAGCGCCGGAGCTTCTGGCCAGCGCCTACCGCCGCAGCCTGGAGGTGGCTTCGGCGAACAACGTCCGCTCCGTCTCCTTCCCCTCCATCAGCACCGGCGCCTATGGCTACCCGATGGAAGAAGCCGCTCCCATCGCCCTACAAACAGCCATCAGCTACCTCGAATCTCACACCGACATTGAGTTGGTGCGCTTCGTTCTATTTGGCCAGCGTGCCTATCAGGTTTATGAGAAAGCGCTCCAGGAGATCCTAGCACAGAGCTAGCAGGAGGATCAATGTCACAGCGTCACTACGACGTCATCATCGTCGGTGCAGGGCCGGCGGGGATTTTCACCGCTTTGGAGCTGTCGTCCCAGGCGAAGCTGGACATCCTGATGTTGGAAAAAGGCCCTGATATCGAAAAGCGGCATTGTCCGACTCGTGAGCTTGGCCAGGGCTGCGCCCACTGCAATCCCTGTAGGCTGCTGTGCGGCTGGGGAGGGGCCGGCGCTTTCTCGGATGGCAAGCTCACCCTCTCGCCAGCAGTGGGGGGACACCTGGCTGAATTGCTAGGTGCTGATGGAGCCAGTTCCCTGATCGAGGAGGTTGATGAGACGTTCGTCAAATTCGGCGCGACAGGGCCCATCTATGGAACCAACTTCGATGAAATAGAGCAACTCGAAAAACGAGCCGCTTTGGCAGGGCTAAGGCTTGTCTCCGTCCCCATCCGCCACCTGGGCACGGAGCGAAGCGGCGAGATCCTGGCCGCCATGCGGGACGAGCTGTCAGGTCGCGGGGTGGAGATCAGAACCAGAACCAAGGTGTCCAGAATCCTGGTCGAGAACTGGCAGGCAGCAGGGGTGGAGACGGCCCAAGGAGAGGTTATCGAGGGAGAGTACGTGGTGGTGGCTCCTGGCCGGGAAGGGGCACCCTGGCTGAGGGAAGTGTCTAGCCAGTTGAACCTCTCCCTCAGCCGCAACCCCGTTGACCTGGGCGTGCGGGTGGAGTTGCCAGCCGAGGTGTTGGCCCCCATCACCGATCTGGTCTACGAGCCCAAGCTGCACTACTACTCCCGTGCCTTCGACGACAAGGTGCGTACCTTCTGCATGTGTCCTTACGGTGAGGTAGTGACCGAGTACGCCGACGAGGTGATGACCGTCAACGGCCACAGCTATGCCAGCCGCAGGACCGAGAACACCAATTTTGCCATTTTGGTGAGCAAGACCTTCACGGAGCCCTTTAAGGAGCCCATCGCCTACGGCAAGTACATCGCCAGACTGGCCAACCTTTTGGGAGACGGTGTCATCGTGCAGAGGCTGGGTGACCTGCAGCAGGGGCGGCGCTCGACGCCTGAGCGGCTGGCTCGCAGCCTCGTCACCCCCACTCTGAGAGATGCCACCCCCGGCGACCTGAACCTGGTGCTGCCCTATCGCTATGTGGCGAACATCCTGGAAATGCTGGAGGCCCTGGACAAGTTGGCTCCTGGCGTCAACTCGCGCCACACCCTGCTCTACGGCGTGGAGGTCAAGTTCTATTCATCCCGGCTCGCGTTGAACAAGTCCCTGGAGACCGAGGTGGAAAATCTCTTCGCCGCCGGCGACGGGGCGGGCGTGACCCGGGGCCTGGTGCAGGCATCAGCCTCCGGCTTGTTGGTGGCGCGGGAGATTCTGACCAGAGGATGAAACACTATCACATCTGGACCATCGGTTGTCAAATGAACGCCGCCGACTCGCGACGAGCGGCAGAGGGCCTGGAGTGCCTGGGCTACCGTTGGACGAAGCGGGCCGAGGACGCCGACCTCGTCGTCCTCAACACTTGCGTAGTGCGGCAGAGCGCTGAGGACAAGGTGCTGGGCCGCCTCAGCTCCCTCAAGCCCCTCAAGAAAAATCGCCCCGACGCCATCATCGCTGTAATGGGCTGCCTGGTAGACGACGTCCCCGCCCTGAAACAAAACTTCCCCTACGTGGATGCCTTCTTCAAACCCTCAGACGTGGAAGGACTCGTCGAATTCATCGAAAGTCATCACCCAGCTTCCAGCTTCCAATCTCCAACCTCCAATATCCAATATCCAATATCCTGTTTCGTTCCGATTATCGAGGGCTGCGATCATTTCTGCACCTACTGCATCGTCAGACTGCGGCGGGGACGGGAGCGAAGCCGCCCGGTTGACGAAATCGTGAAAGAAGCGGAGTGCCTGGTGGAACGCGGTGCGCGAGAGGTCACCCTGTTGGGTCAGAACGTGGACGCCTACGGTACCGATCTCGCTGATCACC
>CAZQDO010000234.1:8679-9054 GCA_964592085.1 uncultured Anaerolineae bacterium
GTGGACGCCTACGGCCGCGACTTGACGGGCAGGCCCGATCTAGCTGACCTGCTGGCCGCCGTTCACGAGATCGAAGGGCTGTGGCGCATCCGCTTCTTGACCTCTCATCCCGTCGACATGAAGGAACGAATCATTGAGGCTGTGGCCAGCCTCCCCAAAGTCTGTGAGCACATCGAGATTCCCGTCCAGTCGGGCGACGACGCCGTCCTCAAGCGCATGGTCCGAGGCTACACCGTGGACCAGTACCGTCGCCTGGTAGCCAAAATCCGCCAACGCATCCCCGGCGTGAGCCTGGCGACGGACGTGATCGTCGGCTTCCCCGGCGAGACCGAGGAGCAATTCATGAGCACCTACCGGCTCCTCGAGGAGATCCGT
>CAZQDO010000235.1:0-4526 GCA_964592085.1 uncultured Anaerolineae bacterium
CTGGTAGCCACATTCCCAGGGGCTGGCGGCCGAAGCGATGGTGGAAGTCGGCCATACCCCAGACGATTTGGGTCTCTTTGTCGCGCCGGCTAGCCAGGGGGAGGATGGTGTGGTGATAAGCTTGAGCGAGGGCATTGCCCGCGCCGTAGGCGACCTGGTTGCGCCGGTCGGCCTCGACGATGCGCTGGTACGTAGGTGGATCGTGATCCGCCAGCCAGGCTGCCAGGGTGGGGCCGAGGTTGAAGCTCAAAGCCTCGAAGTTACCCAGCTCCGCGTTGGGCCGGTAGCACTCAGCGTTGATCTTCTGGTTGAAATTAGCAAAAGGCTCAGCTCCCTTTTCGGGGGCAATGATGCCTGTGAAGGGGTCCTCCCGGGGAGGCTGGTAGAAGTGGGCGTGAATGCAGAGGGTTTTCTTCATGAGCTCATGAGTTCAAAGCGGTGCTGGATGTTGGATTGGCTAACACGCCCATAGAATCAAGCCGGGCTCGTAGGGGTTGCCGAGATCCTCGTGGTGAGGGAGCACCCGAAGCGCATAGCCGTACCGGCCACTGGTGCGACAGGGAATAGAGCCGGCGAATACGTGGCTCCCATCCCCATTGAACTCCACCCATTCCATGGGGATCACTTCCCCTTTGGGAACTTCCCCTCTCGTATCGAGGGGGCCATAATAGAGCTGCACTGTCACGTCCTTGGGCTCGAGGGCACCCAGATGTACCTGAGCTCGCACCTGGAGCTCAGCGCCGACCTTGAGCTCGGCGGGCACATCCGCCTCCACCTTATCTACCCGGATCTCTGACCAGTGTGCATGGAGAAAAGATCTCCACTGCGCCAGGGCCTTGGCCCGAGCCATCTCGTCCTCGGCCAGGTGCTGGTACCGCTGGGCCGCAGGCAGATAGAAGCGCTCGGCATACTCCCGAACCATGCGGTTGGTATTGAAGACCGGGCAGATGGCTCGCATGGCGGCCTTCATCTGGGCGATCCATTTGTGTGGAAGCCCATCGGCGTTGCGATCATAAAACAGCGGAACGATCCCCTTCTCCAGGATTCCATAGATGGCTTTGGATTCGATCTCGTCCTGATAATTGGGGTCGTTATACAACTCACCTCGACCGATGGCCCAGCCAATGTCGGGCCGATATGCCTCATCCCACCAGCCATCGAGGGTGCTCATGTTAATGGCGCCGTTGGCGGTGGCCTTCATTCCGCTGGTGCCGCTGGCTTCCTGGAGGCGAAGCGGGGTATTGAGCCAGACATCTACCCCTTGAACCAGATAGCGAGCGACGGACATATCGTAATCCTCAATGAAAACGATCCGTTGCCGAAACTCCTCCCGCCGGGAGAAATGGACGATCTGCTGGATCAGCTCTTTGCCTGGATTGTCCTGGGGATGGGCCTTCCCCGCGAAGATGATCTGGACCGGGTGATCCTTATCGCCCAGGATTCTGAGCAGCCGATCCGGATCGCGCAGGATCAGGGTGGCGCGCTTGTAGGTGGCGAAGCGACGGGCAAACCCGATGGTCAGGGCCTTGGAATCCAACACTTCGCTCGCCACTTCTATCTCGGATGGGGAGGCGCCCTGTTTATTGAGCTGCTTGCGCAATCGCCGCCGGACGACAGCCACCAGGCGCTCCCGCCGCCGTTCGTGGGTGCGCCAAAGCTCCTCGTCGGGGATCTCGTCCACCCGTTCCCAGATGGTCTGATTGTCTGGGCGCTCCACCCAGCGGGGTCCCAGGTAGCGGTCGTAGAGCCTGGCCAGGTCCAGAGAGGTCCAGGAGGGGATGTGGATGCCGTTGGTGACAGGGGTGATGGGCACCTCGTCCTCAGGCACACCTGGCCACACCCCCTGCCACATTTTGCGTGAGACCTGGCTGTGCAGACGACTTACTCCGTTGGTATAGGCTGCCAGGCGCAGGGCGAGGATGGCCATGCTGAAGGGGGCTCGACTGTCCGTCGGATTCCTGCGTCCCAAAGCCAGGAACTCCTCCCGTGAGAGGCCCAACAATCCATAGTAAGCGGAGAAGTATCTGTCTATGAGATGGGGTGGGAACCTGTCAATCCCAGCCGGCACGGAAGTGTGGGTGGTGAAAATGTTGCCGGCCGAAGCGGCCTCCCTGGCTTCCGCGAAAGAGAGCGTGCCTTGACTGCCCTGCTCCTCCATGAGGATGCGGATCCGCTCCAGGGCCAGGAAAGCGGAGTGCCCCTCGTTCATGTGGCAGATGGTGGGGCGAATCCCCAGGCTCTCCAGGGCGCGGATGCCGCCGATGCCCAACATGATTTCCTGTTGGATACGCATCTCCAGATCCCCACCATACAACTCGTCGGTGATGTCCTGATCCTGCCGACTATTGACTGGGATATTGGTGTCCAATAAAAAGAGGGGCACACGGCCCACCTGAGCGCGCCACACCTGAGCAGTGACCTGACGGCCAGGGTAATCAACCTGGACTGTCACCGTTGTGCCGTCCTCTCCCTGTTCCAGTTGTACGGGCATGTTGTAGAAATCGTTCTCTGGATACAGCTCCTGTTGCCATCCGTCCCGGTTCAGATATTGACGGAAGTAGCCTTTCTGGTAGAGAAGTCCCACCCCCACCAGGGGTAGGCCCAGGTCGCTGGCCGACTTAAGGTGATCGCCAGCCAGCACTCCCATGCCCCCCGCGTAGTTGGGCATGCAGTCGGTAAGCCCGAATTCGGCTGAGAAGTAGGCGATGTAGGGCTCCCTCGGCACACCGTGGGCTTTCTTGTGCCAGGTGTTTGGGCTGTGCACATAGCGGTTGAACTGCTGGTGGACCCGCTCCAGATGGGCCAGGAACCCATCGTCTTCGGCTGCCTCCTCCAGTCGCTCCTGCTTGATGCTTCCCAACATCAATACGGGGTTGTGGCCTGATTCCTCCCAGAGATCGCGGTCCAGACGGCGGAAGAGATCAATAGCATCCAGATTCCAGCACCACCAGAGATTGTAGGCTAGATCCCGGAGGCGCTCCAGCCTGGTCGGTAAGGAGGGAATGACGGTAAAGGTACAGCTAGGTTGCATGATCTCTCACCTCTAGTCGGTTCACCAAAAATTGGCCTGGTTGAGGCCGTCACCTCAGTCTCAACGTTAGGCCAATCAATTGGTGTTTAGGGCCGATTCGACTCGCGCCTCTATCCACGCATGGTAGGCATATTATGCTACACTTTGCCATCCATGTCAAATGCCTTCACATGCCTTATCCAGCCGCTCCAGCACGCGCTCTCGCCCCAGGACGCTCAGCGTTCCGAAGAGGGGCGGGGCCACTTTTTTGCCCGTAGTCGCCACGCGGATGATGCCGAAGAGTTGGCCGGGCTTCAAGCCTAGCTCCTCGACCAGGGCGCGGAGGGCCTCCTCCAGAGTTTCCTCCTTGAAATCGGGCAGGGCCGCCAGAGTCTCGTGCGCTCTCCGCAGGGCCGCCAGCGACTCGGCGGCCGTCATCTTCTTGCCTATCAATAGTGAGGGGTCATAAGTGATCCGATCCACGAAGAAGAAATCAACCCACTCCACGGCGTCGGTCAGCTTCTTCAGGCGCTCCTGCACCAGGGGGACGATGCGCCGCACGGTGAACAGGTCAGCCGGCAGGCCTGCCCCAGTGAGGAAGGGCATCAAGCGCTCGGCCAGGTCGTCCAGCCCAAGTTGCCGGATGTAGACGCCGTTCATCCACTCCAGCTTGTCGTAGGAGAAGGCAGCCGGGGATTTGTTCACGCCCTCCAGACTGAACTTCTCTATCAGCTCCTGCCGGGTGAAGAACTCGGTCTTGTCGTCGTAGGCCCAGCCCACGCGAGCCAGGAAGTTCACCATGGCCTCGGGCAGGTAGCCCTCCTGCTGAAACTCGTGGACGGCCACCCCGCCGTGCCGCTTGCTGAGCTTGCCCTTGCCCGTGGGGGCCAGGATGATGGGCAGGTGGGCATAGACGGGGATCTCCCAACCAAAGGCATGGTAGAGCAAAACGTGCTTGGGGACGCTGGGCAGCCACTCGTCGGCCCGCATGATGTGCGTGATTTGCATCAGGGTATCGTCCACCACGTTGCCCAGGTGGTAGGTGGGATACCCGTCGGATTTGAGGAGCACCAGGTCGTCCAGACTGGCGTTGTCCACAGTAATGTCTCCGTGGAGCACATCGTGGAAGGACGTCTGGCCCTCCAGGGGCACCTTGAGGCGCACCACCGGCACGATGCCCTGAGCCTCGTACTCGTCGCGCTGTTTGGCGGTGAGATAGCGGCAATGGCGGTCGTAGCCAAGATTCGGCTCGCCTCGACGCCGCCGCTCCTCTCGTATCAGGGCCAGACGCTCCGGGCTGCAGTAGCAGCGATAGGCGTGGCCGCTGTCTATCAACTGTTGAGCGTACTTCTGGTAGAGGTCCAGCCGCTGAGACTGGTAATAGGGGCCATAGTCGCCGCCCACTTCGGGACCCTCGTCCCACTCCAGGCCCAGCCAGCGCAGGCTCTCCAGGATGTTCCCCGCTGCTTCAGGCTCAAACCCATTCCGTACGTATACAACAAGCGCAAGATTAAGG
>CAZQDO010000235.1:4536-9009 GCA_964592085.1 uncultured Anaerolineae bacterium
ACGGGGCATTCGGGCCGGCCAAGTTGGGTCCCTTGGCCCCCCGCCGGCCCATGCATGGGATGGTCTCCAGGATGTTCCCCGCTGCTTCAGGCTCATACCGCTTGCGGTCCGTATCCTCGATGCGCAGAATGAAGGCGCCGTTGTGCTGGCGGGCGAAGAGCCAGTTGAAGAGGGCCGTCCTGGCTCCCCCCACATGGAGATAGCCCGTGGGGCTGGGGGCGAAGCGCACGCGAACTGTGTTGGTCATGGTTTCTTCTCCTCTCTTTGCCGGCCTACCATCGTATCTCTGAGACACCCCCAAACCTGCTTCCACGAGAGAGGAACAATAGACCACAGGATTCAACGGACCTCCTGCCCTACCGTCCGCTTAATCCCAAAGTCCGCTGTACCTCTGCCGGCAGACGCCACTGCAACTGCTCCCGGTAGGTCGGGGGCGGCTTGAAGGGTCGCCGACACTCCTCGACGGTGGCATTGCCCACGATTTCGATGTCGTCCAGGTCGCCGACACCCAGACCCCCCAGCTTGCAGTAGTGGAGATAACCGACTTCGTCGGGATCGAAGCCCATCAATATCGTCGCCACGGTGTCGGCGGCCAGGAAGTCAGTGCTGACGATGGCTACTCTGAAGTCAACAGGGTCGCCGCTGCTGGGGCCGGATCCCTCCATCCCCACGAAGCCATCTATCACCGAGAGGTGAGGGGCAATGACCTTGGCCAGGGTATAGAGATTGAGGTTGATACCGTGGTAGCCCTGGTGAAGGGCGAACTTGTCGCTGCGGGTCACAGTGCTGAGATGGCTTTTCACCCTTTCTGCCAAAGCTGAGTTGGTCAGCCAGTCGGGCAGGATTTGGCCGAGCATCTGGAAGAGGCCCCCACCTCGGCCACGGATCAAGCTGCCCATCACCATGTTCTTCAGCGACAGGGTGACGACGACGGCGTCGTGGGTCTTGGGCGGCCCGACGGAGATGCGAAAATCGCTCTCCAGGGTGGTCCTGGCCACTCGCACTGCCATGGGGCGCAGCTTTCGGTCGTAGACCTGTACGGGCGCCCCCTCGTCTTGGTTGAGATCCACGAACCGCACAGCGTAGTCTTGGGCCAGGTCAAGGTAGCCGAAGTTGCGATAGCCCTCAAAGGTATCGCTCACCGCTGCCCCCTCGCCGATGGTGACGGGGCCATCGTATCGGGGGCGCAGCCAATCCAGCACAGCCCGAACGGCCTCCACGTGGGTGGCGGCCAGTTGCCACCGGGTGGACACAAAGTTGGGCTTGATGAGAACGTGTTTCTTGTCGCTCAGGTCCGTCCCGTTCTCAATGAGGGCCAGGGCTTGGGCGATGTTATCGTATCTATCGTTTCCCTTAGCCAGAGCGACGCAGCGTTTCATGCCTTAGAACTCAATCTTCCTGTGCCTCATCACCACGCTCTGCACCAATCCCTCGGCTATGAGAAGGGTGATCAGGGAACTGCCGCCGGAGCTGATAAAAGGCAGGGGGATGCCTATCACCGGCAACAGGCTCAGGTTCATGCCGATGTTCACCAAACACTGGAAAAAGATCAACGCGGCAACACCACAAGCGATCAGGCGGCCAAAGCTATCGCGAGCGAGGCTGGCCGCTCTGAGAATCCGCCACAGCACAACACCGATGAGGGTCAGCAAGACCAATGCGCCCACGAAGCCCATCTCCTCGCCGATGACGGAGAAAATGAAATCGGTGTGCCGAACCCTCAGAAAATGCAATTGGCTCTGGCTGCCGCTGGCGTATCCCTTTCCCAGCCACCCACCGGAGCCGATGCTGATCAGGGCCTGGTCAATGTTGTACCGGGCTGCCGGATCTCGGGCCGGGTTGAGAAAAAGAAGAAGCCTCTTTTGCATGTAATCCCTGAGTGAGACCCAGATGAGCGGCATAGACAGAAGCCCAACGAGGCCGAAAACGCCCAGATGTAGCAGGCGCATCCCAGCCATCAAGACCATGGCCAGCCAGACAACCGCCAGGACAATCACCGTCCCCAGGTGCGGCTGTAGATAGACCAAGCCCATAGGCACGGCCACGTGAACGATGGAGAGCAGGACATAGCGGAAGCGCCCCATTTCTTTCTCGCGCTGAGCCAGGAATTGAGCCAGGGTGATAATAATCAGCACCTTGGCCAGCTCTGAGGGCTGAAAGGAAGCCCCCGAGATCCAGCGCTGCGCGCCATAAGTTGACTCGCCCACAAGGAGAACTAGAAGCAAAGAGGCGATGATCAGGAGATAAAGGGGCTTCTGCAAACTCTCGAGGAAGCGGTAATCAATGGCGGCCACCAATAGCATCAAAGCCGAACCAACCAGGCCCCAGGTGAGCTGCCTTTGAGGCAGGTCTTGCAGGTCTGGCGTGTCCAGGGTGGCGCTGTACACCATAGCTATGCCAAAAGCGATCAGCAACACGGTGGCAGCCAGCAGCACAAAATCGAAGTTACGCCATATCTTGCGATCCATCTGTCACCAAAATCATGAGTTGGGGGGGGAGAGGTTAGAGCCCCATCGTCATCTTCTCTGCCGGCGAGCGCCGAGGAGGGGGATATCGGCTATCAGTCGGTTGCGCCTCTTACCTCGAGAGAAGGTCACTTCCACCTCCTCGCGGTCTATCTCAACGTGCTTGGAGATGACGGTGATGAGCTCGTCCTTCAGGATCTGCAACAGCTCCGGAGAGATCTTGACCCGGTCGTAGGCCAGCACCAGTTGCAAACGCTCCTTGGCAATCTCCCCACTGGAGGGCTTGCGTTGTCCGAGTAACCGGTCTAGAATTCCCATGCCTACCCCCTATCCTTGGCGAATAAAGCCAACAAAGCGTTCAATGAGATTGGGCTTTTCTCTGATGTCCAGGAAGGGCACTTCCTGGCCCAGCAGACGTCGGGTGATGTTGTGAAAAGCGAGGCTAGACGGCGCCTTATCATCCAGCACAATGGGCGTCCCGTTGTTCGTGGAAACAATGATGGCTTTGTCCTCTGGGATAATTCCTATCAGGTCTATCGCCAGAATGCCAACGACGTCCTCTGTGCTCAACATGTTACCAGAACGCACCATCTCCGGCTTGACGCGATTGATGATCAGACTGGCCGGCCCTTTCTCCTCGGCCTCGATCAGGCCAATGATGCGGTCGGCGTCGCGGACCGCCGACACCTCCGGTGTGGTAATAATGAGCACCTTATCGGCCGGCGCGATGGCATTGCGGAAGCCCTGTTCGATCCCAGCCGGCGAATCAATGAGGATGAAATCGAAATCATTGCGCATCTGGTCGCAGAGCCGGATCATGTCATCAGGGCTGACAGCGGTTTTGTCGCGAGTCTGGGCAGCAGGCAAAAGGTACAGCTCGGAGACACGCTTATCCTTGATCAGGGCCTGGCGCAAACGGCAGTATCCCTCGGTGACATCCACGATGTCGTACACGATGCGGTTCTCCAGACCCATCACCACGTCCAGATTGCGCAAGCCAATGTCGGCATCAATCGCCACCACACGCTTGCCCGAGAGGGCCAAAGCCACACCCAGGTTGGCCGTAGCGGTGGTCTTGCCCACCCCTCCCTTGCCTGAGGTTATAGTAATAACCCTAGCTGGCATCATCTCATCTCCTGAAAACCGGAAACTGGTTACTGCTTCAGTGGTTAGTGGTCAGACTTCCACTCCTCAACGATAATCATCCCCTCCTGAACGAAGGCCATCTCTGGTGCATTTCTGCGTCTCGGCATATCCTCTGGTGGGCGGGCAATGTGTTCACCAATGCGCAGTTGTGTGGGAGCCAGATCCAGGGCACATACGATGGCCCGGTCGTCTCCTACGGCGCCGGCGTGAACCGTACCCCTGAGACTCCCCCAGATGATGATATCACCACCGGCGAGGACCTCGGCCCCGGCATTCACGTCACCGATGACCACCACGTGGCCAGGATGTCGAACGACCTGCCCTGAGCGCAGGGTGCAACGAATCAAGACCCCTTCGCTGAACTCCTCTTCGGTTCTCCAGTCTGGTCGGGATGGGAGATGAGGGCTGCGCCTCGTCTCCAGGCCCAGATGGCGAGCGGCGGCTCTGGTGACGGGGGCTTCGCTGATCACCATCCCCAGGACGACCTCGTTTCGGGCCAGCAGGGCCTTAATGTGTCCTATCTCCTCAATAGACAGTTCCCGCTGTCCGACCGCCAGGGCCACCCACCCTCCCTTGAAAAATGAGGCCCTGCCGCTCAGTCGCTCTCCGAGTTCAGCCAAGACGCCCGCCAGGTCCCCTTTGCCCAGGGTCACTAGCAGTCCATCTTTTGTGCCCTTGATGCTGACGCTGTCCAAAGCTATTCACACCCCCACCCCAATAATACCTCATAACGATAGTCTTGTCAAAATCGTGAAAATCGGACAGAATTGTTGTCGGGCAGAGAGTTTGGCAGCGAGCATCACCCATAAATCGGGATAGGGGGACGGCCTAACCGCCCCCCTCCCACACCACCGGACATGCG
>CAZQDO010000236.1:0-8903 GCA_964592085.1 uncultured Anaerolineae bacterium
GGCCGCCGATGGGCGGGGTGGCCCCCGCGGGGGCGCCGGGCAACACCACCAGGCCAATGGCCACCACGAGGCCCAGCAATCTCGTAAGCTCGATTCCGTTGCTCTTCATCGTTTTCCTCCTACGCTCTCTGCAAAGTGAGATTTGACAAAAACGCCATACCGTTGTAAAGTATTCGTCGCTTGCCTGATCGGGGCAAGCCTTGTATCATCTGGCCGTTGCCCTTATTGATCTATGTGCGAGGGCTGGCTTTCAATTTGAGCAAAGGAAGGAGGTGAACGCCGTGGCCTATATGATCACCGAAGAGTGCATCCTCTGTGGGGCCTGTGAGCCGGAGTGCCCTAACGAGGCCATCAGCGAGGGGGAAGAGACCTACGTGATTGACCCCGAGAAGTGCACGGAATGTGTGGGCTATTACGATGAGTCCCAGTGCGCCCTGGTGTGCCCCGTGGATTGCTGCGTGCCCGACCCGGATCATCCGCTGGAGGGATAACCTGACAAGATGATTAGGCTGTATCAGGAGCGCCCTCGCTATGGTGAGAGCGCTCCTGATACTTACCAGCCTCCTACTCCTCCCCAAACACCTCCGCTGTAAAGACGTAGAGCTGCGCCCCTTCTTGCCAGGCATCCTCGGATAGACCTGCTTTTATGCAGATTTGGCGCAGGAATTCGTCCCGGTCCCAGTTTTGCTCCGTAGGCACTTGAGGCAACAACACCCCCTGATTCTCCCCTTTGACGATCACCAGGCCATGGCGCCCCACCTCGATCTCGCTGACGTCGCCAACCAGCTCGAACGGCGAGAGGACGGATACCTCGACGCTGATGTCCTTCAGCTCCTCTTTTGTCACTGGCAGGAAGCGGCGATCGTTGACCGCCGCTAAAATGGCCACATTTTGAACGGTGAGGTAGAGGGGCCTCTGAGCGACCAGGTTGCCGATGCAGCCGCGCAGTTCGCCCTGTTTCTTGAGGGTCACGAAGCACCCCCTCTCTTGAAGAAGATTGGGCTCGCTTACCTCAAAGTGAGGTATCGTTCCCGTCTCGAGAAACTGAGTGATGGTCTGCCGGGCGATGGCCAGAAGCACTTCCCTCTCATCGGAGCCCAGAGGGGTCAGTGCCTCCGGAGGGCTGGGCGGAGTGGACAGGATAAAGCTGTTCAGGTTTTTCTCCCCCTTCCAGAGCATCACCGCCCCATAGCCCACGACCTGGTCCCGATCACCGAAGGGGGTATCTCCAGAGTTGGCATATTTCAGCACTGCGGCCTGATTTGCCCCCAGCTTCTTGGCCGCCATCATGGCCACCCGGATAGGGCCCTCGCCGCAGCACAGAGTGTGGAGATTGGGGATACCCTCACTCATGCATTGGCTGATGGTCTCGGTCAACCGCTGGGGATCCATGGTCTCGATGGCTGCCAAAGTTGCCATGTCCACGCGGCAGGCGTCGTCGTAGCTCGGATAGTGAGAGAGATCGGAGCTGGCCACGATCAGCGTCTTCTTGCCGGACAGTTCCGCAGCCAATGCCTCGCTGAGAGCCTGGCAGTTTTCGGCAGAAGGCTCGCCAACGATGATCGGCACGATGGCCCGGCCAGGGCACAGCGTCTGCAGAAACGGCAGCTCCACCTCGATGGAATGTTCGTCCCGATGCACCTCCCGGTCGAAGACGATACGCTCGTCGGCGGCGATGAGGGCTTGGGCCAGCTCCGTGTCTACGGGCACCAGTCCCAGAGGCGTCTCGAAAGCGCCCTCGGCGTAGACATAGACCCGATCAAACCCCGGCGTGGTGTGGTTTGTGCCCACAACCACAATGGCTTCGTAATCCACTCCCTCGATCTGCTTGAAGGCATAGGCTGCCACCTGGCCCGAGAAGATGTAGCCGGCGTGGGGAACGATAATGGCGATGGGCTCGGGGCGCTCTGCCCCCACCTCCTGCGCCTGGGTGAGGAAAGTGTCCACCATCGTGGAGAGCTGCTCCGCATCGTCGGGATAGTACTGGCCAGCCACCGCCGGTTTGCGCACCTCGCTGGGGGTGGGCGTCGCTTCGCTTACAGCCGTTGGGGTGAGAGCCACCGTCGGCTCTGGTGTCTCCGTCGGAACTGGTGTAGCCGTTGGGCCGGCGCAGGATGAGAAGAAGAGAACTACGAAGCTGAGCAAAATAGGCGTAGCTCTAAGTGAGATTCTCATCATAAACGCTCCTGAATCCTCCTTTGGCTAAAGATACGAATTGTGAGCGCCACAATCAACAAGGCCGCTATCCCCAAAGCTTGTATCCCCGCTCTACCGCTGCTAGGAACAGATACGCCACCGGTGACAGGCAAAGTGGATGGCAAGTTGGTTAAGGGTTGCACTTCGCTAAGAGCGACTTGGCTGTTTCTTGTCCCTGGATAGACCTCCTCAATCACCAGCTTAATTGAAGTAGTGGCAATGGGTGCAAAATCAACGATCTGCCTTTCTGTGGTATCAACAAGCGTTATGGTTTGTCGGCTACCATCAGAGAGGACGAGGCTAGCTCGGCGCACTCGGCCATAAGTGGCAAATGTCGCCTCATCCTTGGCATAGCCATTGACGAGGGCAAGACCAGTTACGGTGCGAAGGATGGGCAGCTCCAGCTCCAACCATTGTTCAATGCCCCTGCCTTCAGTCAGCCAGGCCGTGGCCTGGTCCAAGTCGAGGACCAGATTGGGCGTATGCCAGAACTCCTCCGTAACCAGCGACGAAGAGGCCCAAGCTTTGGGCGCCAGGGGAAATTCTAACTCAGTGATGGCTACCTCCTCATGCTCTCTGCCAGGGTAAAGGCCCTCAATGACCACCTTGGCAGCCAGGAGATCTAGCGGGTCGTCAAACCAGAGATACTGGGTTTCAGACTCATCGGCCAAGGCAAACCTTTTTTCGATAGTCTTCACCAAATCCAAAGGAGGGGAGTCAAAGAGTTGAGAAAAGTCTTGGGGGCTACGTATGGTCAACTGACCCCAGTCGGTGAACTCGTCTTTAGCTATGGCCAAGAGCACTTTGACTTCCCGTGGTCTGCTATAGGTGTGGAATAGCTGGAGGTCAGAAGCATAACCGGGGAGAACTCCCAAACCATAAGCGAATTGCTTCTGCCGCTGGCCCTGCTCAACGAAGGGGAGATCATGCCATAAGACCCATTGGCCAATTCCGGCGCCACGGGGCACCCAGGTCGTCTGCAAGTCCCCATCGAGGGCGTAAGAGAGACGTTCTCTCCCTGCTGGCGAGGGAATGGGCGAGAAAGCCGCAAACCCCTTGCCGACAAAGCCGACAGTGATGTCGAACTCGCCGGAGGTTAGCTCCATATCTTCGAAATGCCAAAGGATCTTATCCCCTACCAAGTGATAACCAGAAGGTTGGACAGCACTATAAAACTCGCCGCCCACACGGAGGAGGTTGAAATTCTCCCAACTCAGCCCATCCTGCAGGTGTACGATAATGTCGGCTTGGCCAATAGGGCCCTTCCAAAGGCCGCCGGTTCTCAATACATAGTTGAAGAAGCGACAGCCGTCCGAGACATAGGTGTGCGCGCCTCGGTAGGTATTGCGCACCACCCGCGTCTGTCCAGGAGCAAAGGCCACTTTAAACGTATACCAGCCAGCAAAGTCCAGGCCCTTTCGGGGTTCAACCTGCTCTTTGAATGTTACCTCTACCTCAACTCCATCCACATAGGCTTTGAAATCCTCTAATTCCGGCGAGTCGCCCCGCCCCTCTCGTCCCTTCTCCTGAGGGAACCCCATGAGCACCTCGGTGGCCTTTCCCATATTATGAAAATCAAAGGTGGCCTCTACCTCAGCGGAGGGGCCATAGAGCCAGACCTCCACCACCTCGCTGACCATTTCAATCTGGTCATTGTCCAAAGGCATAACGCCGTACCCCACTGCTCCCACCATGGCATCATCGGCCCTGGCGACATTCAGGGGTAACCCGATCATGAAAGCCGTTAGCCAAAGGGTGAATAGGCAAGCCAATTTCCTCATGCTTTTCCCTCTCTGACATCTCCCCATATCATGAGTGAAGCCCAGAATCACCCACGGCGCCCCCAGCGCGAACAGCACCCAGAGCAACGTGCAACACGGTTGCCACCGACGGTGCAAACACTGACCCTCCTCACCCTTCCAGAAAGCCGGCCTTCGACTGCACCGACCCCCACGCTAATGCTAACCTCAGCAACCCCCATGCCTCACTCCCATACGCCCGAAAGGTGCCAGGCACTGCCGCTTCGCTTACAGAAGTGCCTGGCACCTGAACACTCACCCTAATCCCATACTCCTGGAATGGGATTCCCGCAATACGCACACTTCCCTCCGACGAGGTGATACTCCGTCACATAGAAGCCCGTCCGACCGATGATCAGCTCACCGCAATGAGCGCAATAAGTGTTGTTGGCGGCGTGACCCGGCACGTTGCCAATGTAGACGTAATTGACGCCTTCTTCCATGCCGATTTCCCTGGCCCGTTCCAGGGTCTCCACCGGCGTGGACGGGAGGTTCTGCAGCTTGTACATGGGGGTGAAGCGGTTGAAGTGGACGGGCACGTCAGGGCCGACGTTGTCCACGATCCAGCGGCACATCTCGCGAATCTCGTCCTCATCGTCGTTGAGAGTGGGCACCACCAGGATGGGAAGCTCCAGGTGAACGCCCTCTTCGTGGACAGTTTTGATGCTCTCCAGCACTGGCGAAAGGGTTCCAGAGCAGACCTCCTCGTAGAACGCTTCGTTAAAGCCCTTGAAATCTATCCTGATGGCGTCCACGGCGCGGCAAAGCTCCCTCAAAGGCACAGGATTGATGTAGCCCGCAGTGATCACCACGTTTCGCACTCCAGCACGCTGGGCCAGCCTGGCTGAATCGAGCATGTATTCGTAAAAGACGGTTGGTTCGGAGTAGGTATAGGCAATGGAATGGCTGCTGGTCTGCAGGGCGTATTCGACGACTTTCTCCGGCGGCAGGTCCACGTTCTCCGTCTCCTCAGGCGGGACCTGGGAGATCTGCCAATTCTGGCAGTAGAGGCAATGAAAATTGCAGCCAGCCGTGGCGAGGGAGAAGGCCAGGGTGGTAGGCAGGAAATGGTTGAAGGGCTTCTTCTCGATGGGATCAACGTGGACGGCGCAGGGGTTGCCGTAGACCAGAGTATAGAGCTTGCCGTCTCGGTTCTCCCGCACGCGGCACTCGCCGCGGTGCCCCTCGGAGATGACACAGCCCCTGGGGCAGAGCTGACACTTGACGTGATTGCTGGCGTGGGAAGTGTGGCAGTAGAGGACACGAGAAGGCTCAGTTGCCCCGTGGCAGGCCGTGCAATCCAACCCCTCCTCCACACCCATGTAATACATGGCCTCGCGAACGTGGGGGGATGAAGCAACTGATGCCAATCCGGCCAGCGACACCTCAGATGCTTCTTCCCTCGCCGCACAGGAAAGGCCAGAGGCCAGTGCCCCTCCACCCAAAGCGCAAAGACCCAGGCCCGTCAACCCTTTGATGAACTCCCGGCGTGAGAATTGTCCCATCGCTATCACCGCCTAACCGTGCAGACTCTTGCGCGTCAGAGGTGTCGGAGTCCCGAACTTGTTCGGGGGCTCGCCACCAGCCCGAACAAGTTCGGGACTCCAACATGTCAACGCCTAATACACATGCAAACTCTCCAGGCCAACCCGTCGAGCCAGCCAGTCTACGCCCAGGAAAGTGAACAGCACCATCAGGAAGCCGACGATGGAGATGATGGCCGTAGGCCGGCCCCGCCAGCCTTTAGTGACCCGAGTGTGGAAGAAAAGAGTATAGACCAACCAGACCATCAACGCCCATGCCTCCTTGATGTCCCAGCTCCAGTAGTTGCCCCAGGCAAGCTGAGCCCAGATGGCCCCGGTTATGATGGCCAGACTCATCCAGGGATACCCGAAGGCCACAGCGCGGTAGTTGTAGGCATCAATTTCCTGAGGAGAGGGCAGCCTATCAGCGAACCCAACGGCAGTCTCCTTGACCAGGTACATGAGCCCTGCGCCACAGGAAGCGGCGAAGCCGCCGTAACCCACGGCGGCGGTGAGGGTGTGAAGCAGCAGCCAGATGCTCCGCAGAGCAGGCAACAGCGGCTGTGGCGACCGGGTCGAGGCCGGGGTGAGAACCCACGCATAAATGCCGACTAGGCAGGCGATGGGGAGGATGAAAGCCCCGCCCGCCCTGGTGTCCATGTCCTGAGCTTGTCGAAGGGCCATCGCTCGCTCCAAAAGGAGATAAACGGCGACGATGCCCCAGAGGAAAACCAGGGTGAACTCGTAGGTGTTGGCCAGAGGCCAATGGCCCGCCTGGACGGCGCGCACAGCCAGGCCAACAGTCAACGTCACCAGGCCGCCAGCACTCACGCCTGTCGCCACCCAGCCGATTCCCCTGCTGGGCCTCAAGACGTGAACGACGTAGGCGATGGCCGAGACGAGGAAGCAGAGATAGGTGATATTGAAAAACGCTGTTTCGTTAAGACTCATCCAACCTCCAACCTCCGATTCCCTCTACTATGGCCGCGAACTCCCTCTCGAAGCCAGTCTTGTCCCCCACCGTCAGCCCTGCCAGACGAACTTCGTCTCCTGTCACCCTGGCCCAGATGCGGCGATGCGGAAAGTAGAGGGACACGATGAGCCCCGCCATAACCAAAAAAGCTGCGAAGATGACCAGCTTGAAGCCGGGGTCACTGACCACCTGCAGAACGACGTAGCGATCCAGGGCGAACTCAAGGCTGGCGTCTTCTAGCTCGACGGCTTCTCCATCGTGGACGAAATCGGCAAACACGGCTTGACCACCACGGGCAGCCTGGACGAATAACGATGGCCCTTCGTAGTAGAAGACCACGTGCAAATCGAGATCGAGGGATGGGACGAGAAGATCCCACCCTTCGCCCTCGCCCGCGAAGTTCAGAACGACCTTTCCCTGGCTGGCCTCTCTGCCCATGACCTGCAAGGGCAGCAACTCTCCCATCGCATCTTGAGCCCGCACCCTGGCTGCAGGGCCGTAGGAGGAAAGGTAAAAACCCACGCCCTGATAGGACAGGGGATCGTTGACGCGGACGATCTTACCAGCGACCTCGGAACCGCCCTGGAAAACCGTCAGGCGAGCCCGATAGTCTTTGGGCAAGCCATCTGAATAGCGCTCCATCTCGAAGCCATCGTTGCGAACCTGGAAGCTATGGCCGTGACCCACCTGGTAAAGCTGGCCAGGGCCGAGAGTCACCGCCCCCTCTCTCCAGCCCCACCCCTGGCTCCAGATGAAACCCAAGACAATCAAGATTACGCTGAGGTGAGTGACTAGCGTCCCCAGCCTTCCCCAACGATTTCGATCAGCGTAGAGGTAAGTCGCCCCCTCCCGCTCTTCGGTCAGCACCCGATAGCGCCGCCGAGCCAGAGCTTGCCGGATCGCATCGGTGGTTCCGGCCTCCTGAGCCAGGGTCAGCGAAGCACGGCAGGCTACCCTCTCGTAGAAGGCATCTGGCATCACCACCTTTGGCCTGGCCCTCACCGCCCTCCAGGTGACTTTTAAGCGCCTGATGGTGCAGACCAGGGTGTTGAGAATCAGGGCGG
Source organism: uncultured Anaerolineae bacterium (assembly GCA_964592085.1). Classification (GTDB taxonomy): domain Bacteria; phylum Chloroflexota; class Anaerolineae; order VGOG01; family VGOG01; genus CAZQDO01. The sequence continues at coordinate 7,556 of CAZQDO010000236.1, forward strand.
TTATCAGCAGGATAAACCAGGGGGAATGGTAGACGTCGAACAAGTCCAGAGTTTCGTAGAGCCTGGCCAGAGCGCCGTATTTCTCACGGGCCAGAGCCAGCCATTGGGCGCTGGCCCGGGGATCGCCAGCAATCTCATGGGTTAACTGGGGGAATAGCGTGCCGACGAGACAGATGGCGGTTATGGCGATGAGCAGGATCACCGCCAGCTTCAGCGAGCTGAAGAAGCGCCAGAGCCTCCGCCAGTACCCCCTCGTCCTGCTATGCAATGATTTCACTCGAGCCATCCCCCACCTCGGAAGACATCAGGTGAAAAAGGCCCACTTCGCTCCGGATGGATCGCCAGATCGATCCGTCACGAGCGTAGTGTCGCTTTTACCGCAATGTCTCAAAAGGCAAAAACCGACTTTAACCAGCTTCCACTGGGTCCAGTCGGCATCTACTCACATCCGTGTACCTCCGCCAAACCATCTCCCCTGAGTTTCTCGCCGTGTAGAAACACTTTCACTCGAAAATCCAGCGATCGGTGTCGCGGGGGTAGGAAAGGATCTCATCGTCGGTGAAAAAGAGGGGTATCTCAAACGCGGCGGTCTCCGGCGAGTCGGAGCCGTGCACCAGATTGCGGCCAGTCTCCAGGGCGAAGTCGGCGCGAATGGTGCCTGGCGCAGCCTGGGCGGGGTTGGTGGCCCCCATAGTCCGCCGAACGGTCTCAATAGCATCCCTCCCCTCCAACACCATCACCACCACCGGGCCAGAGGTGATGTACTGAAGTAGCGCCTCGTAAAAGCGCTTGCCCTTATGGACGGCGTAGTGCCGCTGAGCCAGCTCCAGCGAGATCTGCATCAGCTTCATGGCCGCGATGCACAATCCCCGGCGCTCGAAGCGGTTGATGATCACCCCGGTCAGTCCCCGCTGCACCCCATCGGGCTTGACGATAACTAGAGTTCGTTCCACAGGTTCCTCCTCAGTTAGTGATTCAGGAAATTGGTAAATTGGTCTCATTCACCGATTTGCCAGTTTCAGTAGATGGGAAATTATTAGCAGAGGCGGCTCCCATGCCGCCGGTCCGCGGGCGTGGGAGCCCGCTCTGCTTCAGGATTTCCGCCTACTGAGTTTACCAATAAGCGATGCCCTCACACCAGCCTGTGCAGGCCCTTGAGCTGATCAAGCAGAGGGCTAACATTCCGCTCTGAGCGGGGAGCAGGGCCAAGCGGGTCTTCGATCTCCTCATCACCCAGCAGCGCGCGGATGGTGTTCAGCACAGCGTAGGATAGCACTTCGAGCTGGTAACCTCCCTCCAGGGTGAAGACGAGCCTGCCCTGACAGAGCTCGTCGGCCATCGTTTTCAG
>CAZQDO010000237.1:0-8838 GCA_964592085.1 uncultured Anaerolineae bacterium
CCAGGACTCCGACCTGTACACACGGGCTCTCTTTTGGGCGGGAAAGGTGCTGCTCCAGTTAGGTGAAACAGGAGAGGCACAGACTTATTTGGAGAAAGCGGCGTCTATAGACGCGGAGGGGTATTACGGCCTGCGGGCCAGAGACTTGAGCCGCGAGGGAAGCGCTCTTTGGCCTCCCGATGATCTCAGCTACCCACTCCAGGTCATTGACGAGACAGCCGAGCGAGAGGAGGCCGAAGCCTGGCTGACGACCTGGACAGAGGACATGAGCCCCGGTCAGAGTTTGGGTAACCTGAGCCTGGAGCTGGAGAAAGATTTGCGTTTCCAGCGGGGTGAGGAGTTGCTGGCTGTGGGCTTGTTTGACGAAACGGAAACAGAAATGGATGCCTTGCGGAAGGAGTTGCTTGCCGATCCTTCGACCCTCTATCAACTTGCCTTAGCTTTCCGCGAGCGGGGTCTGTATCGTCTATCTATCCTTTGTGCCAAGAGGTTGATCTTGCTCTCGCCTGCTGAGTCGTTCAGCCAGGCCCCACGCTTCTTGCAACGTTTGACCTACCCTGTTTACTTCGATGACCTGATATTGGCTGAGGCCGAGGCCAATGGCTTTGATCCCCTGGTGCTCTTCGCCCTCATCTGGCAGGAGAGCCTCTTCGAGGGACAGGCCACCTCCTGGGCCAGTGCGCAAGGTCTAACCCAGGTGATCCCTGCCACTGGCGAGTGGATTGCTCTTCAATTGCGCTGGCCAGACTACCAAAGCGAACACCTCTATCGGCCTTACCTGAACGTCAAGTTCGGGGCCTGGTATCTGGCTCGGCAATTGAGGGATTTTGACAACAGCCTCTTCGCCGCTCTGGCCGCCTACAATAGCGGGCCTGGCAACGCAAGATATTGGCTGGAGCTGGCAGGTGAGGGTGACGAAGACCTCTTCGTGGAGAGCATCTCCAATGCCGAGACCAGGAGCTATGTTGAAAAGGTCTACGAGCACTATGCCAGGTATCGGGAGCTTTACTCGACTCAAGGCCTCGGAGGTTTACGTTAGTGTCTCTTTTGGCAAGGTTTCTTTGGTTGCCTGGTTTGTTGGCGAAATCGCGTCTGAAAACCTCCGAGGTCTGAAATGAAGGCGTTGCGATGTATAGTCTGGATGACACGATTGTAGCCATCTCTACCCCCATCGGCGAGGGCGGAATCGGCATCGTCAGGATGAGCGGCCCCGAGGCCCTAGCCATCCTGCAAAAGATCTTCGTCAAAGGCAAACGCGCCAATCTCCAAACTCCAAACTCGAAACTCGAAACTCCAAACTATCTTTACTACGGCCACATCGTTGACCCTGAGACCTCCGATGTCGTTGACGAGGTGCTGGCCTCCTACATGAAGGCTCCCCGCACCTACACCCGTCAGGACGTGGCCGAGATCAACTGCCACGGCGGCATCGCCCCTCTGCGCCGTACCCTGGAGCTCTGTCTGCGACAGGGGGCGCGGCTGGCCTCCCCCGGTGAGTTCACGCTGCGGGCCTTTGTCAATGGCAGGATAGACCTGGCCCAGGCCGAAGCGGTGCTGGACATCGTGCGAGCCAAGACCGAAGCGGGGCTCAGGGTGGCCGTGGGCCAGTTAGAGGGGCGGCTTTCCGACCAGGTGCGGGCGCTGCGCCGACAGCTCGTGGACGTCCTGGCCTACCTGGAGGCGACCATAGACTTCGAGGAGGACGATATTCCGGGGCGGGACATCGCCCCCGACCTGGAGAGCTCGCGCCGGCAGTTGGAGCAATTGCTGGCCCACGCCGACCGAGGCATCATCTACCGCCAGGGCATCCGCACGGCCATCGTCGGCAAGCCCAACGTGGGCAAGTCGTCTCTGCTCAACGCCCTCCTGCGCACCAGTCGAGCCATTGTCACCCCCATCCCTGGCACCACCCGCGACACCCTGGAGGAAACCCTCAATTTGCGGGGTATCCCGCTGGTTTTGGTGGACACCGCTGGCATCGTCGCTGAGACCGAAGACGTCATTGAGCAGTTGGGCATTGAGCGCAGCCGGAGGGCGCTGGCTCAGGCCGACCTGGCTCTCCTGGTCGTGGATGGCAATGAGCCTCTCACCGAAGCCGACCGCCAGATCGCTGACCTGGCCGCTAACAAGGCCGCCATCCTGGTGATCAACAAGATGGATCTGCCTCGTGTGGGGGATAGCTTTGGCATTCTGCCGGAAACGCTGCGAGTGGAGATATCGGCTCTGACGGGGGAGGGCTTGGAGGAGCTGGAGGAGGCGATTGTGAAGGTCGTTTTCTCTGGCCAGGTGTTGGCTTCCGATGAGCCTTTGGTTTCAAGCCCTCGACATAAGGACATCCTGAAGCGGGCTCTAGATCACGTGGCCAGCGCGCAGGACGCTCACGCTCAGGGGATGCCCGCCGACTTTGTGGCCATTGACCTCACGTCGGCCGTGAATGTTTTGGGCGAGATCACTGGGGAGACGGTTACTGAGGATCTGTTGGAGGTTATCTTCAGCGAGTTCTGCGTGGGGAAATAGAGAGGAGGGTCTTTGCCTATAGCTGATCATATATCGCGTCTTCCTCGTTGTCCCACACCTCGCGCAGTGACGGCAGGGAGGCCCCTAACCAATCCGCGACCAAGGTGGCTTCAGTTTCCCTCTCGCGAACAGACAAGATGATCACCTCCACAGGAACCCCCCTCCTCACCGGCAGACCCTTGAGGATCAGTTCCCCGTCCTTTTCTGGTTTGGTCAGGATGCGGACTGCCTGCATGGTCTTATCCTCCTTCTATTGAACTTCGTGCAAACAAAGGAACACTCGGCACCTCAAAGACGCGCGAATTTGACTGGGAGTGTTCCGTTATCAACACGAAAGTCAATAAACTACCCCTTGGCAAAATAAGCCAGCGCCAACCTCACCCGTTCTTCTATCTCCATCTCTTCAGCAGGCAGGGACTGGAGGGCGGATTGCGCTTCGACCACGCTGTAGCCCAGGCTGGTGAGGGCGGCGATGACTTCGGCGTCGGCATCGGTGAGAAGGGGCACCGCCTCTGGACCAAACTCGACCGCCACTCTGTCCTTGAGGTGGAAGACGATTTTCTTCGCCATCTTGGGGCCGATGCCCGGCACCCTGGTCAACGCCGTGGCGTTCCCCTGGGCGATGGCCAGGCGTAGCGAATCGGGCGACATGGTGGAGAGCATGGCCAGGGCCACCCTGGGGCCAACGCCCGAAACGGTCAGGAGTAACTCGAAAAGAGCCAGCTCGTCCTCGCTGCCGCAGCCATAGAGGGTCAGCTCGTTCTCCCGCACGTGAAGGTGGGTGAAGAGCTCCGCCTGGCGGCCCAGCCCTCCCGTCTTTTCCAACGCCGAGGTCGGGACGTAGACCTTGAAGCCGATTCCCCCTACACCGACGATCAGATAATCCTTCCCTGTGGCCTCAATCCTCCCCTTCAGGTTGGCGATCATCTTCTCTTGATCTCCTAAGCTTGTCTGGTGAGGCTCTTCATTCGGGCGGAGTGGATGTGGCAGATGGCTACGGCGATGGCGTCGGCGGCGTCGTCGGGTTGGGGCACGCTATCCAGTCCCAGGAGCATCTTGACCATTTCTTGCACCTGCTCCTTGGTGGCTCGCCCGTAGCCCACCACTGCCTGCTTGACCTCCAGGGGCGTGTACTCGTGGATTTCGAGGTCAGCATTGGCCATAGCCAGCAGGGCCACTCCGCGCGCCTGGCCTACGCTCAGGGCGGTGCGAACGTTGCGGCTGAAGAAGAGTTTCTCCACTGCCGCCGCCGCAGGCTGCCGCTTCTGCATGAGAGCCGTCAACTGGCGGTAGATCTCTTGCAGGCGCTGGGGCAGCGATTCATCCGAGGGAGTGGTTATCGCTCCGTAATCCACCAGCCTCAGATCATCGCCCTCGCCCCACACCAGGCCGTAGCCGGTGATGGCTGTGCCGGGATCAATTCCCAAGACTAGGTTCTCGTTTTCGCTCATCGGCGGTCTATTCTTGGCAGGATCACCTGAGCACCCTGAGCTCGTCGAAGGGTGCGACTTTGCAAGACCCGCATCCTTCGACAGGCTCAGGATGCTTGTCGTAACATCCGAAGTGAGTAGCTACCTGTTTGGCTAGGTTTCAGCCCACTCGTCGTATTTGGCCATGATCTCATCGGTGATGTTCAGATTGGAGGACACCTGCTGGACGTCTTCCAACTCCTCCAGGGCATCAATGAGGATCATAGCCTTGATGGTTTCCTTCTCCCCCAGCTCCGCCAGGCTCTTGGGAAACATAGAGATCTCCGCGGAATTCAGGGCGATTCCGTTGCTCTCCAGTTCCTCTTTGACCCTTTGGAAATCGCTGATCCGGGTGAAGACCTCCACTAGGTCGCTGGCGACGGTGACATCATCAGCGCCGGCGTCTATGGCCAGCAGCGCCAACTCCTCGGGATCGGAATCGTCGGGGGAGATGGTGATGTAGCCTTTGGACTCGAAGAGCCAGGCCACGCAGCCGCTCTCACCCAGGCTGCCGCCGTGTCGGCTAAAGGCGCGGCGCACATCGGACACCGCCCGGTTGCGATTGTCCGTGAGCACGTGCACCATCAGTGCCACCCCGTGGGGGCCGTAGCCTTCGTAGTTGACCTCCTCGAGTTCTTCACCCTTTTCGATGCCGGCACCCCGTCTAATGGCCCGCTCGATGTTGTCCTTGGGCATGCTGGCCGCCTTGGCCTTTTCTACAGCCAGGCGCAGCTTGAAGTTCGTATCGGGGTCGCCGCCCTCCCGCGCCGCTATAACGATTTCACGCCCCAGTTTGGTGAAGAGCTTGCCTCGCTTAGCGTCCTCCGCCGCCTTCTTGCGCTTAATCGTTGACCATTTGGAATGTCCTGACATAGCCACACCTCCTTGCAAACTCGCCCCTTCGGCGGGGTCGAGAGACCATGTGGTACGCCCATAATTATACTACTGGAAGCGAAAAAACGCTAGTGCCAATTAAGACCTCAACCTCGGAGGTCTACTACCTTTTCAGAGTGAAAATGATGTACCTTGTCATTCTGAGCCGGAACGAAGCGTAGCGGAGTGGAGGCGAAGAATCTCCACTTCCGCAGTAGAAACCGACTGGATCGCGAGTGGAGATTCTTCGCTCCCTGCGGTCGCTCAGAATGACATGCATCAAAATCACCTTGAAAAGGTACTACTCGGTCGATTCACTTTTTGAGGATCGGAGGCGATGGTTCACAAACTCGATCATAACGGGTACAAGGGAGATGAAAATGATAGCCAGGATGACCAGGGTGAAGTTGTCTTTGACAGCGGGAATGTTGCCAAAGAAGTAGCCCCCGAAAGTGAAAAGAGCAATCCAGGCCAACCCGCCGGTGACGTTATAACTGATGAAATGCCAGTAGGTCATCTTCCCGATACCGGCCACAAAGGGCGCAAAGGTGCGGATGATGGGGATGAATCGGGCCAGGATAATGGTCTTCCCGCCGTGCTTCTCGTAGAAACGGTGGGTGCGGTCCAAGTATTCTTTGTTCAGGAAACGCACGCCTTCCCGGCTAAACACTTTCGGCCCCACGAAGTGCCCTATCCAATAGTTCACCGTATCTCCTCCCACAGCCGCAATGCTGAGAAGGATGAACAACCATACGACGTTCAGTGAACCCAGGGCGGCGAAGCTGCCTGCGGCGAAGAGCAGGGAATCCCCCGGAAGGATGGGCGTTACCACCAGGCCCGTTTCCAGAAAGATGACCAGAAAGAGGAGCAGGTAGGTCCAGACGCCGTAGGTCTGGATGATCACGTTCAGGTGTTTGTCGAGATGTAGAACAAACTCGATCAGGGTTTGGATCAATTCCACGTTTTTTCTCCTTGTGTCGTTTTAGTGTAAGCATTCACCCCTCCCTCTCAGGGAGGGGCAGGGGGAGGGTGGATTCCCACAAACAGACAATTCTGGTCTGCAAATTCCCACCCCCACCTTTCCCCTGTGAGGGGGAGGGCGTTAGCCATACGCCTTGACTGCTTCCAGGAAGGCGGCTACGTTCTCCCACGGGATGTCAGGCTCATCAATGTCGTAGGCGGGGCAGAGGATGAGGCCGGCGCGGCCCAGGGTCTCGATGCGGTGCTTGACCTCCCCGCGGATGGCGTCGGGTTTGGCAAAGCTGAAGGTGGTCTGGTGGCCCACCGTGCCCCACAGCGCCAACCGGGGGCCGAACCGCTGGCGGATGCGGGCGGCGTCCATGTGATCCGGCTGCAACGGGTTGATGGCATTCACGCCGATCTCCATCAGGTCGCCCACGATAGGCTCGAAGTAGCCGTCGCTGTGGTAGAGGACGCGAAGGTCGGGCTTGATGGCCCGCGCTGCCTGGATGATCTTCGCCATGCGCGGCTTGAAGAACTCGCGCCAGGTGGCCGGGCCGATCATCATCGTCTCCGGCATCCCCACATCGTCGTCCAGGGCCAGCACGTCCACGCCAGCGCGGGCCAGCGTTTCGGCGTTGCGACGGGCCAGGTCGGTCAGCCGGTCGAGGAGAAAGTGGACCCAGTCGGGACGCTTCAGCAGGTCTATGAGGAAATTCTCCAGACCACGCAGCCGCCAGGCGGCCTCGAACAGCTCACCGCCCAGGTGAGGCAGGTTGCCCCCAGCGGCCAGACCGCGCCCGTGCAGATCCCGCACCTGGTGGGCCATCGCCTCGACGCGATAGGGCGCGCTGACGTCGGGAAAGGGGAAGTCTCGCAGGTCTTCTATCGAGCGGGCGCGGGCCAGGGGATTGCGGCGGTCGGGAGCTTCGGGCCGGTAGTCCCAGCGGGTGTAGGTTGCCACCTGAGCAGGAGTGCCCAACCGCGTGTCCGGCGCAAAAGGCCGGGCCAGGCGATCTAGTTTCTTCTCCTCCGGTGAAAGGGGGAACTGGACAAATCGCACGTCCACCACGTCGTCCTGGTACTGGCCCTGCGGAGCCAGCCTCTCCAGGTCCACGTGGTAGAAGCCCAACGCGCAGGGGATGCGGTCCGGTTCGCCGCCATCTAGTGCGGTTAACAGTCGTTCGCGAGCGTTCATGTAGATACCTCCAGGTGTCTAGGCTCCCGCAACACCCCCGCCACCAGCAACGCCCCCACCAGCAGCACGATGGCGTTGAGGTAGAAGGGCGTGGCGTGCCCCAGGTTGTCGTACAGCCAGCCTCCCGCAAGAGGCCCCAAAGCTGCTCCCAGGAAATAGGCGAAGGTGTAGAGCCCGTAGCTGGTGCCGCGCGTGTCCTGGCCCGCGATGTCGGCGACGAAGGCACGCTCCGCCGGCACCGAGGCGGTGTAGCCCAGCGATTCCATCGCCCATAGGATGATCAACGGGATGATGCTGCGCAGGTGCGGGATCAGGGCGGAGGCTGCCGCCCCTACGATCAGGCCGGCGATCATAGGCCCCTTGCGCCCCAGGCGGTCGGCGATGCGCCCCATGCGCGAGGGCAGGAAAGCGCTGATCAGCGCCGCCGGCAGGTAGGCCCACACCAGGGCTGCTACGTCGGCCTGCAGCGCATCCTGGAGGAAGACCATCAGCAGCGGCCAGACCATAGTGGTGGAAGCGCCAGTGACGCACACGATGCCCATTAGCGCCACCAGTTGGCCGGAGATGGGGCGACTCTTGATGGGCTGCGCGACGGCCTGCGGGCGCGTCTCCGGCACGCCCCGCCAACCGCTCCACAGCGCCAGCAGCGCGGGCGCGGTATAGGCGGCAAAGAGCCAGAACCAGACTTGTCTCCCGCCCAGTCCGGCGTTGCTTAGCATCGTCCATAGAAAGAGCCCTGCCATGGTGCCGATGAGCGCCCCCCGGCTTCTTGCTTCATCAATGTCGCCAAATCTGTGTCCGCGTCCTGTCTCTTCGGCGGCGTCGGCCACGATGGTGTAGGCTGAGATCCACAGGAAGGCCTGCCCCAGCCCTTGCACGAAGCGGGCGATGGTGAGCAGCAGAATCGAATCGGCGAGGCAGAACACGACCATGGCCACGGTGTAGCCCAACAGCCCCAGGAGCAAGAAGGGTCGCCGTCCCCAGCGATCCAGTACTCGGCCCAGGAAAGGCCGCACGACCAACGGCACGAGGGAGTTAGCTGAAAAGAACCCGCCCACCTCCAGTGCCGTGGCGCCCAGTTCCTTGCCATAGATGGGCAGCACGAAGGTGAGGATGCCGAAGGGGAAGGCCACCAGAAAAATCGCGCGCCAAAGCATACTTAGCGTTCGGGATTGGGGTAGTGTTGACGATTCGCTCATCGTGATTTCTCTCTACGCCAAAAAGATCATCGCCACACCCACCATCGCCACCACCGTCCCGACGATGGCCCGTTGGGTGATGCGCTCCTTGAAAATCCAGTGCGCCAGCGGCAGCAGGAACACCGGAGCCAATGCCATCAACGTGGAGGCGATTCCCACGTGAGTTAACTGCACCGCTACCAGCGAAAGGGTCATGCCGATGAATGGCCCTGTGATCGTCCCGACCACGATGCCCCATCGGGCTCGCCGGCTGCGCAATCCCGCGACGGTAGGGCGGAGCTGGCCCCGGATCAACGCCCACAGCCAGATGGCAACTGACGCCGTCATCAACCGTATCAGGCTGGCCGAGAGGGCCGGGAAATCGCCGACCATCCCTCGCTTGGACAGGATCAGCCCCAACGCCTGGCCAAACGCGCCGCCGATTCCGCACAGTACTCCGAGAGAATAATTCCTGGGGTTATCGTCCACGGAGTTAGAGTTCCTCTGTTCCGAAACCACCCAGGCAACGCTGCCCATCGTCACGATGACCGCGCCGATCTCCAACAGGCTCAACGTTTCGCCCAAAAAGACCCAGGCCAGCAGCGCACCGATCACCGGCGCCAGGGTCATCAGCAGCATCGCC